>CAZOYZ010000196.1:0-9064 GCA_964584045.1 uncultured Prolixibacteraceae bacterium
TCAATTGATCGGTAAACATGTTATTATTAGGCCTGCATCGGTTGATGATCAGGTTGTGAGCGTGGTGTCCCAGCAACAGAAAACCGTTACCGGCACAGTGACAGATTCTTCAGGCGCACCACTTCCGGGAGTTTCGGTTGTTATAAAAGGTAAGAACAAGGGAACTATTACCGGTGCTGATGGAAGCTATTCTGTTGTTAATGTTCCATCCGATGCCACTTTGTTATTTTCTTTCATTGGAATGAAAGGGGAAGAGGTTGCTGTTGCCGGTGAGTCTGTGATCAATGTCCTGATGGAAGAAGAAACGATCGGGATAGAGGAAGTAGTGGCGATAGGATATGGAACGCAAAAAAAACTTACCGTTACCGGCTCAATTGTTTCAGCAAAAGGTGAAGACATTATTAAGAACCAAACTCCTAATGTAATTAATTCTTTGACCGGGATTTTACCTGGAGTTATAATTAATAACAGAAGTGGTGAACCAGGCAGAGATAATCCATCAATATATGTCAGGGGAAGAAGTACAACAGGCGATTCTACTCCATTGATAATCATAGATGGAGTTGAGAGAGATGGTTTAGGAAAAATAAATCCCAATGATATTGAAAATATATCAGTGCTGAAAGATGCGTCTGCCGCAATTTATGGAGCGCGCGCTGCTAATGGAGTTATTCTGGTCACAACCAAACAAGGCAAAGAAGGAGATGCAATTTTTGATTTTTCTTTTAATCAGGGATTTTCACAGCCTACCAGAAATCCTTTCATGGCTGATGCTTATACTTTTTGCAAGGTCTACAATGAAATAGACATTAACGAAGGCTCAGGTACTGCAAAATATAGTGAAACAGAATTGCAAAAATACAAAGACGGAACTGATCCGAATTATCCGAACACGGATTGGTACGATGTGATGACACAGAATTTAACACCCCAACATCGGACTAATTTATCTGTTTCAGGAGGAAATGCCAGATTAAAGTATTATTTATCAATAGGAGAATTATCTCAGGATGGACAATTCAATTATGGATCAACAAATATCAAGCAATATAATTTTCGATCAAATGTGCAGGTAACTGTTACTGGTTTTTTAAAGGTTGGTCTGGATTTAGCCGGGAGATATGATGATAAACACTATCCTGTTTGGGACAGCGGAAGCCTTTACAGTCATATATTTTTATATCATCCAACGTGGTCACTGTATTGGCCTGGCACTAAATACCTGAAACCGAACCGTGACAGCGAAAGCATTGTCAACTGGGTAAGTGATAATGCCGGAACAGATGATCAAAAATATAAAAGCCTTGAGTCAACTTTAAATTTCAGATTGGATGTGCCTTCGGTAAGAGGACTATCAATCGAAGGCAGTGCTAATTATGATGCAAGTTATTCATTTAAAAAAGTATTCAATTTGCCGGACTACGTATACTATCATGATGAAGATACTGATGAATATACAAGGGGTTTAAGCGGATGGGCATCTGAAAAAGCAGATTTGGCAGAAGCGTTTGATCAGTACTCAACATTGACTCTCAACGGTAAAATCAATTTTGAACGAACCTTTGCAAATCATAATGTTGGAGCAATGGTCGGATACGAACAAATGAAGTATAGTTATGATCACCTTTACGGGTACCGGAGTGATTTTCCTTCGACAGCAATACCGGAACTATTTGCGGGAAGTAGTGATAAAAAGAAACAGGCAAATGATGGCAGTGCTTCTGAAACAGCCAGACAAAATTATTTTGGAAGAGTTACCTATGATTTTGCAAGTAAATATATGGCTCAATTCATTTTTAGATATGATGGATCACCGAATTTCCCGAAAAATAAAAGATGGGGATTTTTCCCCGGTGTTTCTATTGGATGGAGAGTCTCAGAGGAATCATTTATGAGCAATTTGAGCTTTATTAATAATCTGAAAATCAGGGGTTCGTATGGTGAAATGGGAAATGATGCAGTCGCTGCTTTTCAATATTTGGCATCTTATAGATATGGGAGTAATTATGTAATTGGTAATAATGATGTGATCGGGCTGGTTCAAACAGGTACCCCTAATCCGAATATAACCTGGGAAGTAGCAAAAACAACTAATATTGGCTTTGAATCGTCCTTGTGGAACAGATTATTAGGAATTGAATTCGATCTTTTTAAAACAAGACGATCAAATATACTGACTACAAGAAATGCGGTAGTGCCGGATTATACCGGGTTATCTTTACCCGATGAAAATGTAGGAATAGTTGAAAATAAGGGGCTCGAATTACAATTGACACACAACAATAGTTTCCATGAACTTAAGTATTCTTTAACCGGAAACTTTTCGTTTGCCAGGAATAAGGTCATATTTGCTGACGAAGTGCCTGCTGCAGAAGAATATCAGCAAGCTACAGGACGACCAATTGGCTCAGCTCTTTATTATAAAGCAAGGGGGATATATCGCGATCAGGAAGAAGTTAATGCTGGTCCCCGTATGGCTGGCGCACAGCCAGGCGATATTATTTATGAAGATGTAAATAAAGACGGATCAGTAAATTCATATGACCGGATTAGGAATAATATGACCACTATCCCTGAAATCGTATATTCAGTTACAACATCGCTGGCATATAAATATTTTGATTTAACTATATTGTTACAGGGGCAGGAGAATGCTGATATGAGTTTTGGCGATTATTTTAGAGTCCTAAGTCCATATAGTCTGGGAAACTTTAGCCAATGGCGTGCCAATGGCCATTGGTCTTCTGAAAACATAAATGCTTCAATGCCAAGAGCTTCTTTAGCTCTTTGGAATAACAATTCAAATTATCCATCGACCCATTGGCTTGTCGATGCCGGATTCTTAAGGGTAAAGAATATGGAAATTGGATATAATCTTCCTGTTGCCCTCTGCGAAAAAATGAACATTAAGAAACTACGGATTCATATGGGTGGTAATAATCTTTTTTTATTGCACGATCATATGAAAGATATAGGTTATGACCCGGAAGCGACATCTTACTGGTATTATCCTCAGCAACGTACTTTTACTATCGGGGTAAACTTAACTTTTTAATTAAGCAGTTATGAAACAATTAGTCACCATAATAATCACAGCTTTCATCATGTTTTCCTGTGATAACAATATATTAGACATGGCACCACTGGATTCAATTTCTGAAAGTGATGTCTGGAATGACGAGGCGCTCATTGAATTATATGTTAATAATAGTTATTTGGCAATCAATCATGGCTTTACTGCGATGTTCGGTTCAGCTTGTGATGAACTTTATAATATTCATGATGCAGGCGGATTCTGGATTATTCAGGAAGGCGAACTAACATCCGATAATATTTCGAATATTACTACAAGTCTGAACATCTGGAGTAATGCTTACAGTAATATTAGAACAGTCAATGTTTTTTTCGAAAATATTGATAACTCGCCTGTTGGAGATGAGGTAAAACAAGGGATGAAGGGGGAGATGAAGTTTATTCGTGCTTTCATTTATGCGAATTTGATTTGGAGATATGGGGGGGTTCCAATTATTGACCATGTGTTTGAACTGAACGACAACTATTCTGTATCCCGAAAATCCTATGATGATTGTGTGGACTATATTTGTACAGAGTTGGACGAGGCTATTTCCCTGTTACCTGATTGGCAGGAGGATAATGAGTTAGGAAGGGCGTCTGCCGATGCAGCCCGGGCATTAAAATCAAGGGTATTGCTTTATGCAGCAAGCCCTTTGAATAATCCTAACAATGATATGGATAAATGGGACCAAGCGGCTGAAGCTGCAGAATCTCTTCTAAACAGTGATTACACATTAAGTAACAATTATCAAAATTTATTTCTAAGCGACAATGATGAAATCATTTTCGCCAGATATTTTACACAGGCAAATGCCACGTCAATCAACACGGAACATGGACGAAACGGAGATTATGGCTGGGGAGGAAGTTGTCCCACTCAAAATATCGTAAATGATTACGAAATGAGCAATGGAAAACTTCCTTATTTGGACGATGGCACTGTCAATCCAGTCTCGGGTTATGATCTGTCAAACCCATATATAAATCGCGATCCAAGGTTTTATGCTTCAATTTTATATGATGGTTCAATGTGGATGGACAGAGAAACAGAAACCTATATTGGAGGCTTGGATTCACGCGAGAGCGACATTCAGGCATGGAATGCAACTTTAACAGGCTATTATCTTAAAAAATTCATTCCCGAAGATATTCCACCGGTAGGTTCTTCAACTCAACCGACTTCTCCTTGGATATTCTTCCGTTATGCGGAAATATTATTAAATTTTGCAGAAGCTAAATTTGAATTGGGAGATGAGCCGACAGCACGCCAATACATCAACCTGGTACGTTCAAGGCAAGGTGTGGCAATGCCTCCCATAACAGCAACAGGCGATGAATTAAGGGAATTGATCCGTCATGAGCGCAGAATTGAACTTGCTTTCGAGGGTCATCGTTTCTTTGATGTGCGGAGATGGGAAAAAGCGATGGAAACGGAGAACGTGGATTTATCCAAAATCATAATTAATAAACTTCCTGGTGGGGCTAAAACCTATGAAGTTGATCAATTAATTGAAAGAGCGTTTTCTGAACAACATTATCTTTTGCCTATTCCACGTTCTGAAGTTGATAAAAGTTTAGGATCATTGGAGCAAAATCCCGGATACGATTAAAAAATTTCTGCCTTTCTAAGAAAAGTTTTTTTATTGGTTGAGATTTTTATTATCCCTCCGGCTGTATTTAAAGGCTGCTTATGAATTTACGAAGTTGAAAAGCGTAAAATTTCGTTTTCAGCTTCTGATATGGCCGGAGGAAGTTATTTATTTCAACCTCGTTTTAATATAATGATCATGGACTGTTCTTGTATTCAGCATCTTATGAAAAATTTTCATGTATGAAACTTAAAAACATTGTTTTACAAGTAATATTTGGCATATCAGGATTTAATTTAAATTCTCATCCATTAACGCCTTACCCCACTTCTGTGACTTTCAAAACATCTGATACTGTTTTGCAAAATCTATTTGACAGGGCGGAAGAAAAAGCAAAGTGGAATGTAAAAGATTTTGGTCAATATAAAGTCCTGGTTGAAGGCGGCGGATATAACGGAGTATTTCTTGAAACTCAACCCATGGGAGGATTGATGTATGCCAAAAGAAATATTATAACCGCAAAAAACAACATCCAGATTTTTATGGATTTTCAACGAGAGGATGGACGGATTCCCGGTGTTATCTATTTCGATAATAATTCCTTTTCCCCCTATTATTCCTTTTTCCAGGGCAACTATTTGCCGATGGCTGCTTTTGAAATTTATTATTGGCTGGGGAAAGACAGGCCATACCTGGAGCAGGTTTATAATTCGCTGAAAAAATTTGATGAATATCTGTGGAGAACCCGTGATTCGGATCATGACGGATGCCTTGAAGCATGGACTCCCTGGGATGTCGGTGAGGATGGTTGTGAAAGATTCCGGGATTTCCCGCTAATATGGCCCTTTGATTATCCTCCGACAAATGAACTGGTAAAGAAAATGTCACAGGAAGATTTGGACCGGTATTGCGGAACACGAAAAGTAAAAGATTTAGTGGTCCCTGCTGAATCGATGGATATGATGTCTTATTCCTATTCGAACAGGGAGGTTCTGTCGCAGATATCCAAAGAACTTCAGAATGGTCAGGAAAAATACTGGAAAGAGGCAGCCCGGGAAGTAGCCGGGAAGTTGAAAAAGTGCCTGTGGGATCCTGTGAAAGGCGCTTGTTTCGATAAGGATAAGTTTAATAAAACAATGAACATATTACTGCATAATAATCTCAGTTGTATGTATTTTGAAAGTTTTGACCAGAAAATGGCTGACCGTTTTATTCAGGATCATTTACTTAATCCGGACGAGTTTTGGACACCCATGCCGCTCCCCTCTGTAGCAATCAATGATCCGTACTTTAAAAATGATTCTACAAACAATTGGAATGGACAATCAGAAGCATTGACATTTCAAAGAACAATTCGGGCTTTGGAAAATTATGGGCATTATGCTGAGTTAACGTTGCTCGGGAATAAGTTTCTTGAGGGGGTCAGCGCTTCCTCTAAATTTACACAGCAATTTGATCCCTTCACCGCTAAAATGATCCATTCATTTCCTGATGGTTATGGGCCTTCTTTATTAACTTCTTTGGAATTTATTTCCAGATTTTTTGGAATTCATCTATCCTGCGATCAAGTATACTGGTCCTGTCTGGATCGGGATAACGATTACACTTACACCCAGGAATGGGGAGGTCGTCAATTTAAATTAACAACCAAAGGAGATCAGGTATATTGTTTCTTAAATGACAAAGAACTGTTCTCCTTTTCAAAGGGTGTTCGGGTTGTTTCTGATTTAGACGGAAAAATAATCGAAGTAGTTGGAATCGATACAGAAGTCAGGAAAATTATGATTGATTATGCGGGAAAGTCATTTTCATTTTCGGTGAATCCTAATTCAGTTTACAGCTTTAAAAAAAGGTTTTACAAAACAAAAAGTGTCGGGTTTTGGAAACCTGAAAATTTATGATTAACAGATCCTCATTTCTCAAGGCTAGTATGTTATGACAAATTACTGAAAGAAATATAAAAATGATGAATATGAAAGGTTTATTGGTAGTTCTCTTGTGTTTTACAACCATGGGGAGTTATTCTCAGGAACGTAAAATATCTGTTGAATCGTCAGGCTTCAATGATGGAGAAAGGAATTGGACGGAGATTTCCTCCGTTGGAAAAGGTAAAAGTTTTGTGGTGCCATCTTTGTGGGGGGAATCGCCAAAACTTACCGCCCGTTCAAAAGTTAAAATACTTGATGTTGAGGGTCCAGGGGTAGTGAATCTTATCCATGCCACTACATTTATAAATGGTCCTGGTTATCATGGATTTAGCGGTAATAGTCCGGGTGCGCAAACCATCATTTTACGGGTTTTTTATGACAATCAGGGCCAACCTGCAATTGAAATGCCGCTAATGGATTTCTTTGGTGATATTCAGTGCCAAAGTGCGTTGTTTAGTACCGAGTACTTTAGTAAGGTCTCACAGTCACATAATTTCCGTTTACCCATGCCTTTCCGTAAACATATTACAATTGAACTGGAGAATCCATCGGATGAAAATTTTGGTGCCTATTGCGAAATTCAATGGGAGAGAGTTGACCGGATCCCTAACGATTGCGGCTACCTTCGAACCGATTACCGCAATGGTTCCTTTACTGCGGATTCTGTAATTGAGCTTTTCAACTTAAACCGGGCAGGTTCAATTGTAGCGCATTGGCTCCAATTTGAAAACGAAAAAAGCGGAAGAGGCGAACTGTTGTGTGAAGCTGATCAGCAAATCTTCCTGGACGGGGATGAAAAACCCACACTAAACCACTTGGGTTCAGAGGATCTTTACGGGTTTTCATGGGGTTTTCACTGTGTACAGTCTGATGGCTATGGCGCTATCCTTAAAGTGGAAAACATCAATCCGGCAGGCTCACGGGTGGCAATACTCCGTTGCCGTAAATATGACGTGATCCGTTTTAAGGATTCCTGTAAATGGGTGCTGACATATGCCAATGACCAGGGAGCTGTCAGGGGTATGGGTTCAACCCCGATCCCTTACCGGCACTGTGTATATTATTATACAAAAGATCTGCTATGCAATTCTCATTGAGTTCCTGTATTCAGTACCTTATAAAAATAAACGTATGCAGAAAAATATTTTTAAACAAAGCATTAAATATAATATTCTTATCAGTATTGTCTTATTCCTGGTATTTTCCTGTCAGGGTCCAAATAAATATTTAAATATCAGTGAATTGGATCTTTTCAGGGTTCAGTGTGATGAGGATATTCCAAGGCAGAACCGATCTGTTGCGGAAACGCCATTGTCAATTGCCGGAACCATTTACGATACCGGCATTGGGACAAAGGTTGAAAGCAAAATGTTGATCCTTCTGAATGGACAGGGAAGAAATTTCACCGCTTTTACAGGAGTTGACGATGCTTCTGCTGAAGATGCTGCCATTCAATTTTATGTGCTTGGCGATCAAAATGTATTGTGGGAGAGCGGGATCATGAAAAAAGGCGATGTGGCCCAGAAAGCGGAGATCGATATCCGCGGTATTCATAAACTTGGCTTGCTGGTAACAGGAGGTGACAATGGATCGGAAAATGGTTATGCCAATTGGACTGATGCCCGGATCACATACAGAGGAGAGCAACCAAAAGCAATCGATAATTTATATATTGGGGAGACGGAAGAGTTATTAACACCCGCTCCGCCTGCCAAACCACGGATCAATGGTCCTAAAGGAGAACGTCCCATAACTTTTTCAGTAAACAATTTACCCGAAGGGCTTGTATTGGATCCGAATACAGGGATTATAAGCGGCTCAACCCTGCAGGAAGGAGAACACCTGACTGAAATTACCACCCAAAATACACATGGGTCAGATTCACGAATGTTCAGAATTACTGTAGGGAATAAACTGGCTCTGACCCCACCAATGGGTTGGAATAGCTGGTATATCTATTATCACCGGGTAAGTGACTCGGTAATGAGGGTTGCGGCCGACCAGATGATCAGTTCCGGAATGGCTGATTTTGGGTATCAGTATGTCAATATTGATGATTGCTGGGCGATTAGGGAAAATTCGGACGATCCGGTCATAGGTGGAGCGATGCGGGAGAAAAACGGGGAGATCAGGACCAACAAGCGTTTCCCCGATATGAAGGCGCTGACTGATTATATTCATCAGAAAGGGCTTAAAGCTGGGATCTACACTTCGCCCGGGCCAAAAACCTGTGCCGGGTATGCCGGTAGTTATGGTCACGAGGCGCAAGATATTCAGACCTTCGCGGGGTGGGGTTTCGATTTTATGAAGTATGACTGGTGCTATTATGGGAGGGTGGAAAAGGAGCGGAGCAGGGAAGCCTGTATGAAGCCTTACTTGCTGATGTGGAAAGAACTGCAAAAAGTGGACCGGGATATTGTGCATAACCTGTGCCAGTACGGAATGGCTGATGTCTGGGAGTGGGGCTCTACG
>CAZOYZ010000197.1:0-9003 GCA_964584045.1 uncultured Prolixibacteraceae bacterium
GGCAGAGGCCAAACGGAGTTTGAGACTATGCCGAGCGTATAAAACGACTAATGTAGTTGAACAAATCATTATAAACTATAAAAATGAAAGTCATGAAAAAAGTAGTTTTTTTCTTATCGGCAGTCACGATTGCTTTGGGAATGGCCATGCCGCAGGCCGTCAGTGCGGACCCGGTTCAAAATATGCCGGTAGTCAGCCAGGAAGTGAATTATCAGGAAATACCGGCAGAGAATGTCCCGGAAACCGTCACAGAGTCTCTTAAAAAAGATTACTCAGGATATCAAATCGACAAAGCCTACCTGGGTGACGACGGGTCCTATAAACTCGACATCAGTCAGGGTGACGTGAAGTATGTCATCTTTTATAAGGAAAACGGAGAGTTGATCAAAGTGGAAGAGCCAGCCAGCCAGGAGATTAAGGAAGGGGTTCAGGAAGGCGCCGATGAAATGAAAGAAGGTGTCCGGAATTTAGAAGAAGAAGTGAAAGATACCGTTCCGGAGATGAAATAATAGTAGCAGTGATGAAATCAATCGTCAGAGCCTATTCAAAGATAGCCAAAAGTATATCGCTTCAGAAAATTGCTTGAAAAACAGACTGAGTTAGGTGTTTATGAAACCTTTGTCGGCGGATTATCCGCATGACAGAGGTTTTTTTGCGATTTCATGTTTGGTAAACAATTTCCGGTGCTTGTGCATTTTATACTAATGAGGAGTTCATCACGTTTTATACTGGATCTATATCATTGAAGCTAATGGCAAATATTCTGATTGTTGATGATGATGTCACGTTTTGTTTGATGTTAAAAACGCTGCTGGAGAAACATCATTACATGGTAAAGACGGTTTTTTCACCGGTCGATGTGAAAGGTCTGATCAGGCAGCGTTTTTATGAAGTTGTGCTGACAGACCTCCGGATGCCCGACGTAAGCGGAATGGATCTGATCGCTCTGATCCGTAAGGAATCTCCCGGGACGCAGATCATTATGATGACCGGCTATGCCGATATTTCAACAGCGATCCAATCGATCAAGCAGGGGGCATTTAATTATATTCCAAAGCCCTTCCAGCCACAGGAGGTCCTGAATATTATCCGGGAAGCCCTGGAGGCTGCAGAAGAAAAGAAAAGGGTAACGGGTACTCCGGGAACCGCCGCGAACGACTATATGGAAGGGATCAGCAAAGCGTCCCGGCACTTAAAGGAATACGTGGAGCTTGTCGCCCCGACTCCTATGTCTGTATTGATTACCGGTGAAAGCGGAACCGGAAAGGAACATGTGGCGCGTTCCATTCACAGGTTGAGCAACAGGGCCGACCGGCCGTTTGTTGCGGTCGATTGCGGTGCAATTCCCAAAGACCTGGTAGCGAGTGAATTCTTCGGACATGTAAAAGGTTCTTTTACCGGCGCCATCTCCGATAAAACAGGTTATTTTGAATCTGCAAACGGTGGTACATTATTTCTTGACGAAGTAGGAAATCTTCCCTGGCAGACGCAAATTCAACTTTTGCGCGTCTTGCAGGAAAGAATGATCAAGCCGGTAGGGAGCAGCCGGGAAATCCGCGTCGATGTAAGAATCATCGCCGCGACCAACGAAAACCTGCAAATGGCGCAGGCAGACGGTTCCTTCCGGGAAGACCTGTATCATCGTTTGAACGAGTTTCAGATCCGGATACCGGCGCTCCGGGAGCGGCGCGAAGATATTATGCTTTTTGCCCGGTATTTTCTGGATCAGGCAAATACCTATCTGGACAAGTCACTCACCGGATTTGATCCTGGGGTGGATGTGGTCTTTATGAATTACGGCTGGCCGGGTAACCTGAGAGAAATGAAAAATATTGTGAAACGGGCGACCCTTTTGGCAAACGGGAAACTGATCGGGTTGAACGAAATTCCTGCAGACCTGTACGCTGTTCACGATAATGACGCATTTAGCCTGCATAATCAGCGGAATGAAAAAGAACGTATTTTAAAGGCCCTTGAAATGACGGGGAACAATAAAAGCAGGGCCGCACAACTGCTGAGGATCGACCGGAAAACACTCTATAATAAACTGAAACTTTACGAGATCGAAGCCTCCGGGAGAAACGGCTAAAGCAATACGTATCAGCGTACCGGGAGACCTTCTTTGCGCCCGATAACAATCATCAGCTTTTCAATTTTGCTGAGGGCCGACAAAGCCAGCATATACCATTGATCCCGGTTTAAGCCTGCCGGTTTTTTTTGTTCCAGTTGGGAAAGCAATTGAACAACTTCGGACGCTTCCAACTGGCGGAACAAGGGAAGCATTTTATGTGAAAGTTCTGATATCGCTTTTTGATTTCCTTCGTCGATCAGCTTCCTGAACATCAATGTATTTTGCCATCCTGAGTCGAGAAATGAAATTAATATTTGCCTGAGGCTTTCAGGTTCACCGGATGCAAATGCTGCGATCTGCTCCAGACTGTAGTACGTTGAAGGATCTTCCGTCCCGACAGTCTTTACTTCAGGAAGATGATCGTGACCGCTCTCTGCCTGATGGGGAGACAACAGGGCTGAAAGCAGCGACTGCGGCGAAAATGGCTTCTGTACAAAGGCGGTAAACCCGTTCCATTGATCTTCGCCCATTTGTTGTCCCGACATCGCTATCGCTGTCAGGGAACCGCCATTCTTCATTTTGATTTGATTCATTACTTCAAATCCGCTCATGTTCGGCATTTGAATGTCGGAAATTAACAGGTCGGCTCCTCCTTTTTTGAATTCATTCACTGCTTCCGTCGGATTGTTGAAGGCAAAGATTTCCATGCCTGCTGTTTCAAGCACCCGGGTAATCATTTCAAGCAATGCCACATCGTCATCGACCAGCCACACTTTTTTGCCCTTGAGAGTCCCATGGTGATCCCGGGGAAAGCTGCTTTTGGGTATCAAAACACGATCGGTTCCGGTTTTTTCTCTTTCCAAAGGCAGCACAACCTTAAAATGGCTTCCCTTGCCGGGAACACTTTCCACACGGACGGATCCATGTAAAAGCTGAACGATTTTCCTGGTGATGGCCAATCCCAATCCTGTGCCTTCATATTGCTTTTCCGTAGAAGTTATCCTGCCGAATTCCTCAAAAATGTAAGGAATCTTCTCCCGGGGAATGCCTATGCCTGTATCGATGACGTCGATGGTTACATGATCACTTTTTTCTGAAAACCTCACCGCTGACACCTTGACGGTTACTGAGCCTTCTTCGGTGAATTTTATGGCGTTGGAGACCAGATTGACCAATATTTGGGTAATCCGCAGCGGGTCACCTTTGTATCCGGAAGAAGAAAACAGGTATTCGCACTTCAAGCGAATATTTTTTTCCAGAGCCTGAGGACGGAAGTTTTCAACGGTATCGGTGATCAGCGATTTCAGGTTAAAAGGAAGACTTTCAATTTTAAGTCTGCCCGAATCCAGCCGGGCAAGGTCAAGCAGATCATTGATCAGTCTGAGGATATGACCGGAAGCTTTCCGGATATGCTGAAGATACTTTCTTTGCCGCGGATCGCGGATGTTTTCTTCCATTAAACCCGTAAAGCCAATGATGGAACTTAATGGTGATTTCAGATCGTGCGTAATACTTAACATGAACTGTTCTTTACTGCGGAGCAGAGATTCGGAATAGGCATTTGCTTTTTCCAGGCTTTGACGGTAATGTTTGCTTTTTGTCAGGTCCTTCAGGATGTTGGTCAGAAAGAATCCAATAGTCAGGAGCGAAAGTACTCCCAGCGAAATGATCAGCCAGGTCGTTTGTTTTATTTGATTCTGCTGGGCTTTAATTTGCCGGAATGAACTGGTCAGTTCCGCATTTTCAATATTGGAAAGCATCTGCCGCAGTTGCAGGGTAATGAACAGATCGTTTTCCAGGACTTCCTGCTCTTTTTTCTTCAACTGTTTTTCCATCGCCAGATTTTCATCTCTTATTTCCCCGATCATTTCCGTGAAATAATCGGTGATCGAATCGGCCGGATTTGCTGCACGGATCAAACTGTCGAGTTTGACGGTCTGGTTAATCGTGACATACAGGGCGGAGTCTTTATCGCGCTTTGGAGAAAAAACGCCGGCCAGACGCTCGAAAAATTTTTTCTTTTTTTGTTTCACGTAGACCGAATCATATTCGGTGGTCACCTTGACTTTTTTTGACGACTGACCAGCGGTGTCATTCGTGTCCGAAAGCTTTTCGATGGAATCCCTGCCCGACGACAGCTTTTCGATCGCCCGCCGGTACCTCGCTGCCGGAGAGTTCGCCCTTTTGATGGCCGACAGGTCTTTCAGGTTCTGATGCTTTTTAGCGAGAAGTCTTTTGATGCTGTCGGTATGCATTTGCTGAACCGGATCATGGTCCATTTCCGCCAGCATCTCAATCTGCGAACTAATGGTGTCCATGAGATTCCGGTATTCCCGGTAATGCCTTATATGTCCGGTTTGCACGTAATTTCTCGCCAGCCCTTCGGATTGATAAAGGTTTGTCAAAATGGTATTGATATGCATGATCTTCCTGTTGGCCGGGTCACGCTTTTGAACCTGATCGTCGACCATCTCCGAATAGATGATCCAGACAATCAGAGAAACCAATGCAATCAATGTGAAATACCCGAGAAATACCTTCGTCTTTACGTTTCCCATCCGTTTTCTTCCTTTGCCCGCTTTATTTCCACTGTAATAACGAAGAATCTTGCTGTTTTAGTTTCCCGTGAAGGTCAAAAGATGATTTGGTGTTACTCCCGTCCTCTTTCCTTTGTCCAACTATTGTTAACTTTCAAAAAATAAATTATCTTGTTTTGTAGTTTTGAAGAAACAATAAAAACACAAATAGCTATGAAAGGGAATGCTCGTTTGTTAAAGGTTTATATTTCCGAGGCAGACCAGATCGGATCGTCGCCTCTGTTTGAGGAAATCGTGAAAGAAGCACGAGAGAACGGTATGGCAGGAGCGACGGTTTACCGGGGCATTTTATCATTTGGCGCCAGCCATTCTGTTCATACGTCGAAAATTTTTGCGTTATCCAATCATCTGCCGGTTGTTATTGAGATTGTGGACAAAAAGGACAAGGTCCGTGAATTTTCAGAACGGGTAAAGGAGCTGATCAGTCTCTCTCAAAAAGGCGCACTGATTACGATACAACCCGTCGACGTTTTGGAATATAAGGCCGGTGACAAGTACAATCAGTTCAGGACATTTTAATCGAATTGTATTTGGTTAAATTTAGGTTATTCCTTTTCTTAAATCAGGCTTTTGTACAACGGATTTACTATATTTGTGCTGCTTTAAAGAGTTCTTGTTTGAAGTTAATTGTCCGTCAAGAGTTTGTAAACAAGGAAGATCAGCGACTGCAGAGTAAATAGTTCCTGTCAGTTTTATTTTCCGATGTCCGGTATCTGAAACTCTGGCGGTCTTAATTCATTAAGTTTAATTCAAAACCATACATCATGTTAATTCGTAACGTTATTGGTCGGGAAATTCTGGATTCGCGTGGGAACCCCACGATAGAAGTTGAAATCACCCTGGAATGCGGGGCTGTTGGCCTTGCAGCAGTTCCCTCCGGAGCTTCAACAGGTGAAAATGAGGCCCTTGAGTTGCGTGACGGCGATAAAGGCCGTTACCTGGGAAAAGGTGTTTTAAAAGCCGTTGAAAATGTCAATGAAACGATTGCAAAGGAAATCATTGGCATGGATGCTTCAGATCAGGTGGCCCTCGATAAAAGGTTACTGGAGCTTGACGGAACCAGAACCAAATCAAAATTAGGTGCCAATGCCATTCTGGGTGTTTCTCTGGCTGTTGCCAAGGCTGCGGCCAATGCGCTTGGTTTACCATTGTACCGTTATATCGGCGGAACCAATGCGAAAACATTACCTGTTCCGATGATGAATATTATCAATGGCGGTTCTCATTCCGATGCCCCCATTGCATTTCAGGAGTTTATGATCCGTCCTATCGGGGCCCCTTCGTTCCGTGAAGGTCTTCGCATGGGAGCCGAGGTCTTTCATAGTCTGAAGAAGGTATTAAGTAAGAGAGGTTTAAGCACGGCGGTAGGCGATGAAGGTGGCTTTGCTCCTGCGCTGAATGGTACTGAAGATGCGTTGAACAGCATCATCGAAGCCATTAAAAATGCCGGGTATAAACCAGGCCGGGCAGAAGAGGGCGGCGATGTTTCGATCGGCCTGGACTGTGCTTCTTCCGAGTTCTATGAAGACGGGATCTATGATTATGCCAAATTTGAAGGGTCAAACGGAGCAAAAAGAAGCCCTGACGAACAGGTTGCTTATCTGGCCGAGCTGGTCGAAAAATTCCCGATCGATTCGATCGAAGATGGGTGTGATGAAGGCGACTGGGAAGGTTGGGTTGCTTTGACCAAAGCGCTCGGTGACAAATGCCAGTTGGTGGGTGACGATCTTTTCGTGACCAATGTGGAATACCTCAGGAAAGGGATCGAACTGGGTGCCGCAAACTCCATCCTGATCAAGGTGAACCAGATCGGTACACTTACCGAAACGCTCGATGCGATTGAAATGGCTCACCGTGCTGGTTATACTTCAGTCACTTCACACCGTTCGGGTGAAACCGAAGATTCCACGATTGCCGACATTGCTGTGGCTACGAATTCCGGACAGATCAAAACCGGATCGTTAAGCCGGTCAGACCGCATGGCCAAATATAACCAGTTGCTTCGCATCGAAGAACAATTGGGCGGCAATGCCATTTACGGCTATAAAAAAATATACCGAAAGTAATTTTTGCGCAATAATAAATCAAAAAGCTGCTGTCCCACCGGGGCGGCAGCTTTTTTCGTTATCACGGCCGGTTTCTGATCACCGGCAGCCGGATACCCATGACCCGCAAGTTACTTCATCGGATATTTCTTAAAGACTTCCTCCGATTTCATCAGAATATCGATATATTGTGCCCGCTGGTAGGCGAAGGGGTCTTTCAGATTTTTCCGCGACAGTTTGCCCCTGAAATCGTTTAGTTTTGTATAACCTTTTTCGTTCATCCAGTCGCTTAAGTGATGGAGCGTGCTGGTCACCCAGGAAGGCTGGTTTTTATAAATGGCTGATACGATCTGAACCGTGTCGGTACCGGCAAGGATCAGTTTAATAATATCTTCGTAACGATAGATCCCGCGGCTGGCACAAATACTTGCTTCGGTATTTTGATACAACAACCCGGAATACCTCAGCGCCAGTTGATAATCATTTTCCTTACTCAAATCCCAGGGGAAATAGAACAGTTCTTCCCCAATGTGAATGTCAGGCTGAAAAAAACGGTTGAACAGCACAAAACCATCAGCGCCGGCCTCATCCAGCTTTTTTATGAAATTAAGCGTATTGGTATAAAACGGGCTCAATTTCACGCTCACCGGTATCTTTACGGCTTTCCTCACACTTTGCACGATCTGCACCTGGCGATCTTCGATTTTCCGGCCCTCCGTTTCAAAATAACCGGGAATCGCGAACAGGTTGATCTCAAGTGCATCGATCCCCGTCTGCTCCAGTTCTTTTGCGTAGTCCACCCAGGTCAGTTCATAGAGTGCATTCAGGCTGCCGATGACGGGTATCTTCACTCTATTTTTCAGCATTTTCACGTTGAGCAGGTGCTCTTTCGGACCGGCATGTTCCAGGTCAGGAAAAATGCGGGTCATCTCTGCATTACGGTCTTCATATTCATGCAGTTCTTCTTCAAATTGGATCGATTCCAGCCTGATTTGTTCTTCAAACAGCGACTTGTATACCACAGCGGCAATTCCGGCTTCCTCCAGTTGCTCGATCACTTCAGGTTTGTTTACCAGGTTGCTGGCACCCAGGATGATGGGGTTCTTTAATTTCAAACCCATATACGTAGTGGAAAGATCTGCCATACGGATTGATTTTTTAGGTGATTGTTTAGTATCTAAACTGTCCTATCAGCCTTTTGTTCACAAAAGTGCCAAAGAAATTTTTACAGCGTAACAGGACGCCTTTCGCCAGGATCTCAGAAGGGATGCAGTTCATTCTTCCGGTAAGCAATTCCATTGAACTGTGCCACCACCGTATGATCTTCGTCGGTGATCAGTACCTCGTAAGCACCAATACGTTTGGGATCGGCCACTTCTTTGGCGGTAGCAAAGAGGATTCCGTTTGATTTTGCCTTCAGAAAAGAGATATTCGCGTTGATTGCGAGAGCCAGTTGACCACGGCTGTTTGAAGCCACTGCAAAGGCAAAATCGGCCAGCGTGAAAATGGCTCCTCCCTGAACCACATTGGCTGAATTAAGGTGCCTGTCTTCAATTTCAAGCATTGCCCTGCAATATCCATTTTCAGCTTCCAGAAGCCTGATGCCGGTTAAGGCGGCAAACCGGTCGTTTTGGAAATAATTCTTTAATTTTTCAAGATCCATACCGTTTCTTGTTTATAAGGAAAAAGCCTGTGAGTTGCTATACCTCTCACAGGCTTTCTGATATCCGGTTAATTCTGGTTACCAGAGACTGAGCGTGATCGTCAGGCCGGCCATAACGACCGAAACCATCGACATCAGTTTGATCAGAATATTCAGTGACGGTCCGGAAGTATCTTTAAACGGATCACCCACCGTGTCGCCGACAACGCCAGCCTTGTGAGCTTCGCTTCCTTTGCCTCCGTAATTTCCTTTTTCAATATACTTTTTTGCATTATCCCAGGCGCCGCCTGCATTGTTAAGCATAACCGCCAGCGTGAAACCTGCTGTCAGTCCGCCTGCAAGCAAACCGACCACGCCGGCGACTCCCATCAGGATGCCGGTCGCAACAGGAATAACAATTGCCAGCAATGAAGGTACCAGCATTTCCCGTTGTGCCCCTCTTGTGGAGATCTCCACACATTTGGCATATTCGGGAGTTCCTGTTCCGTCCATGATCCCCTTAATTTCCCGGAACTGGCGTCTGACTTCCTCCACCATTTTACCGGCAGCGCGGCCTACGGCCTTCATCGACATGGCGCAGAATACGAACGACATCATCGCACCAAGGAAAATCCCGCCAAGGAACAA
>CAZOYZ010000198.1:0-6427 GCA_964584045.1 uncultured Prolixibacteraceae bacterium
TGTTTAAAATGAAACTATTAACTGCGATGTTTTTTTCATGTGTTGTGGTCACTGTCGCATCAAACAGTTACTCACAGCAAGCTAAGTTCAGTTTTAATCTTAAGAATGTTACACTACGTGAAGTTCTTGATGAAATTGAAAAAAACAGTGAGTTTATCCTGATGTATAGTGAAGCAGATGTAGACCTGGAGCGCGTTGTGTGTGTTGAAGCAAAAAACGAGAATATCCAAACAATTCTCAAACAGCTATTCGAGGGCACAAGTAATGCGTGGAAAATTTTCGACAGACAGATCGTTGTTAATCAGGGAGAATCAAAAACTGTTTCACAAAAAGAATTATTATCCGGGGATGAAAGATTAGATGATGGGAACTTGTTAATACGTGGCCGGGTATTTGATAAAAGTGAACCCCCGCAATCGTTACCGGGAGTGTCAGTTAGTATTAAGAATACAACAAGAGGAACCGTGACTGACGAACAAGGCTATTTTAAACTGACCGCAAATAAAGGGGATATCCTTGTATTTTCCTTCATTGGGTATCAGCCTCAAGAGTTTCTCGTTGAAAAATCGAAACTCGAACTGATTATTTCATTGGCAGAAAACATTCAGAATCTCGAAGAAGTAATCGTAACAGGTCTGACAGAAGAAAGAAGGTTAAACTCTATTTCATCAATTTCTAAACTGAACATTTCATCACACCTTGAAAATAAACCTGTTACTCAACTGTCGCAGGCATTACAGGGTGGGATTACGGGTTTAACTGCAACTCAAAGTTCAGGCTTGCCAGGTGCAGACGCTGCCGAAATTAAAATCAGGGGTATCTCCACCTTGGGGAATAGTGATCCTTTGGTATTGGTCGATGGTATTCCTATGGATATGAACCATTTAGATCCAACAACCATTGAAAGTGTTACAGTACTGAAAGACGCAGCGGCAGCGGCTATTTTTGGAGCCCGTGCAGCAAACGGAGTAATCGTGATCAAAACGAAACGAGGAGAACCCGGAAATGTAAAAGTAAGATATAATGGCTATTATGGCATTCAGCGAGCCACTTATGCCCCAGAATTTGTTGATGGTCCAGCGTATATGAGAATAATCAACGAAGCAACAATCAACGAAGGTGGTGATCCAAGATATTCGCAGGAAGCTATTGATATTACAAAAGCGGGTACCGACCCCATAAATTATCCCAACACAGACTGGTATAATCTGCTGGTTCATGATGGATCAGTTAACAGTCATTCTGTTAGTGTGTCCGGTGGTAGCAGCCTCGCCCGTTTTTCCTTGAATCTCAACTATCTTGGACAACAAGGATTTCTGGACAACGTGGATTCGGAACGCCTGACTCTTCGAGTCAACACGACGGTTACCGTTGCAAAGAATCTAAGTGTGAATATGGATTTTAATGCCTATCGTACCGACAGGCAGGAGCCGCTAGACGGGGCAGATTGGTTCCTAAACCGAATCGATGCAACGCTCCCGACAATGATCCCCAAATACCCTGACCAAGGTGATGGTATTGACTATTACGGAAAGGACTATACGGGTGGCAGCGTTGATACAAATCCGATGTTAAGGATGGAAAGGGGGGGGATTTCCAACTGGCTTAACGATAATATAAGTGTCAATATTCAACCTAAATGGACCATCAAAGATAAATTGAACTTCAGGGGCCAATTTAGTTACCGGGTAAATAGCTCTATCTCGAATGAGAAGAGAAATGAGTTTAATTACTTCGACTATGAAACAGGACAGTTACTGTCAACCCTTAAGACTGTCAGAGGTTCTTCCCAAGGAAGATCCAGTTACTATTACATTGGAGGAAATCTCGATTATACGCTGGAAAAGGATGATCACAGGTTATTCACGATTGCAGGTTACAATCAGGAGTTGACGAATTCAGGTGCATGGGATGAATGGTCAATGATCTCCACATTTGGAAAGCTAAACTACTCCTTTAAAGACAAATATTTACTGGAAGGTACATTGAGGGTTGATGGTTCTTCCCGGTTTGGGAAAGGAAATAAATTTGGGTTCTTCCCTTCCGTCGGTGTTGGCTGGGTTATTAACAAGGAGTCATTCCTGCAGGACTATAACTGGATGGATATTTTTAAACTAAGAGCTTCATACGGTCAGTTGGGAAATGAAAATATAGGGCTATATCGTTATCAGTCGGTGATTAATTCAACAACTGGTGTTGAATCCGTTTTTGGAAATGCAAATATCACCTGGGAGACCGTAACCATGCTTAATTCCGGGTTCGATTTAGCACTGTTTAATGGATTCGCTGAAATTACTTTTGATTGGTATGATAAACTCACCACCGATATTATCATTTCCCCTCCCGTACCGTTGTCCGCCGGAATTAACTCATCGCCGATAAATGCCGGAGAAGTAAGAAACAGAGGATGGGAGTTTAGTGTCAACCTGGGCAAACAAAAAAAAGACTTCAATTATAACGTCCATTTAGGTTTATCGTTCAATAAAAATAAGATCGAGAGACTGATAAACGGACCTTACGATAATAACACCAGTATTAACAAGGAAGGCTATGCCATAAACTCGTATTACAGATATAAAACGGCTGGATTGTTGCAGGAATCTGATTTTATCGGACAAGATGATAACGGGAGTTGGATACCCAGGGAAGGCGTCGTGATCTTCGATGGTCAGGCCCCTGGTGATATAAAATACCTGGACACCAGTATGGATGGCGCTCTTTCCGTTGATGACCGGACAATTCAAGGGAAAAGATTCCCCTCGTATAACTATTTCTCAAACATTTCTCTTGGATACAAGCGCTTTGATTTTGAGATTTTATTACAGGGAGTTGCTGATATTAAAGGTTATTACGAACGACATCATACTAACGCTATTGATATGACCGATCATCACACCCCTTTCGTCGCACAAACAGATTACTGGACACCAGACAATACCGATGCCAGATATCCCCGGTTACTGACCGACCCTGCATACAATAAATATTCATCGGATTTTTGGAGGTATGATGCATCTTTTGCCAGAGTAAGGTATATCCAGCTCGGATATACATTGAAAGGCAAAGATTCAAAAAAAATAGGCCTGTCAAGCGCCAGATTCTATTTGAATGTTCAGAATCCTATAACCTTTTCGTCACAATCACACGTTGATCCTGAAAGTCGACCAAGTGCGGAAACATATCCACTTGTTAAAACATGTAGCATCGGTTTGAATCTTGAATTTTAAAATTGAATAAAATGAAATCATATAAACTTCTGTATCTGCTACTGCCGCTGTTTTTGTTATTATCGTGCGAAGATTTTATTACGCGCGATCATCCAACCAGTGTCACTGATAACGATTTTTGGCAGACACAAAGCCAGGTAGAGTCGGCCCTGAGTAGTTGTGTGCATTTGCCTTATGGCTGCAGGTATTGGTCCACACCTTATTATAACAGGATATGTTTTGAAGGTACAACCGATAACCTGTATCATCCGGGATTTTGGTTGCGCGCAGTACGGTCGATAGGAAATAGTACAATAACACCCAGTGAAACTCAAATTATTCGGGAATTTTGGGAAAATCGTTATCTTTTGATCCGAAGATGCTGTCGTCTCATTGAGAATATCGACAAGTCATATTTTACATTGGAAGAGGAACGGGGATACATTTTGGGTGAAGCTTATGTCTACAGGGCAATGTATCATATGGAATTGTTATTCTACTATGGCTTTCATGAGGGAATTCCTGTTATGATGGAATCATTAAGCGGAGAAAATATCTATATGGAGCGTCAACCTGTCGATGTAGCTGCCGATCTTATCTTGGAAGACTTAGACAAAGCAGAACAATTATTGCCTTTTAAATGGGATGAAGGACGCTCAACCAGGATGTCTGGTGCCACCGCAGTAGCCTTGAAAAGTACGGTGAATCTGAATGTAAAAAGATATGCTGAGGCGGCGGCAGAAGCAAAAAAGATAATTGACTCAGGAATGTTTGAATTGTTTTATACTCCTTCAACAGACAATACTCCGGGTAAAAATTATCGTGATCTTTTTTATCACGTCGGCGAAGTCAACGATGAGCGTATCTTATACCGAACAGACGGGGCACAGGGAGGATGGCGTTTGCTGGCCCCGGGAATTAATGGGGCCGCCGTTGATGTTCCTACCCGCCCCATCGTTGATGCTTATGAAACCAAACAAGGAAAAACAATTTTTGAACTGGGAAGTGATTCCATAGAAATCTATCAAAAGGATCCGCTTTACAACTTCAACCGTGATCCACGGTTATATCATAGCATCATGGTGCCAGGAGATGATTATTCATTCCCGCAGTTTAATTACAAATATAATCCATTCAATAAGTCAAGCGTCGATCATATTTCCCAAGGCAATGCTTCTCCCACAGGATTTGTTTGTAAAAAATTTGCAGACCCTTTAGATAAAGGTACCCCTGACTTTGGGGGGATTGACTACATGATTATTCGCTATGCTGAAATTCTGCTGAATTATGTTGAAGCTCTGGTTGAAAGCGGCAACTTCAGTAATCCTGATGTGGTAAAACATTTGAATGAAATCAGACGTAGAGCAGACATGCCCGACGTTGACGTTTCAGTTTACAACACCCAGGATAAACTCCGCGAATTGTACCGCAGGGAGAGACGTATTGAGCTTGCCTTTGAAGGACAACGTATATGGGACATTAGACGCTGGGGAATCGGAGAAGAAGTAATGAACGGACAGGTGTTAGGTGCTTTTAATCCTGCTTCCGGCGAGTTTATACAAGTTGAGACAAGATTTTACGATAGCCCCAAGAATGATCAATGGCCGATCCACAATGCGGAAGTAACCACAAATCTAAAGTTGAAACAGAATAGTGGATGGTAAAAAACCGAAGTGATGGCTATCGAATAAAGACTCTTAAGCCAGCTTTCCCAAAAAGGGAAAAGCACCCGGAGAGGACAAGAAAGCCATAAGTAACAGGGTCTGCAGTAGCTTGAGCCATTTGAAAAATGATCCTTCTCTCGTTAACTGTAGACCCTCGAATGTTTTCTTTAGTGTAAAAAAATAAATATGAATACCGGCTTAAAACGGATGAATAAGAAAACAAAGTTTACAATATCTCATCAGTTACTCGTCACCTTTATTGTGATCCTGCTAAATACGATACCGGCAGTCGCTCAAATTTCAGCCGAAGGTCGATTGATTGATGACGATGGTATTTTATCCCTGAAAGAGAATCCCTTTGATCCCGGTAAATTTATTATCGGGAGGGATTTTCACGGGAATAAATTCAAGAATCAGGATAAAGGCATAGAGGACATGTCAGACTGTTATTTTAATATCTCGGACGCTTCGGATTCGAAACAGCAAAACTTTAAGCTTTGCAAAAAACTGGAACTTGGGGTGATTGTTCAGGCCGAGGGGAAACACCTTTCCGGAAGCGACTGGATGAAAATGTCAGACCTGGAAATTGACGGGTACATAAAAAGAATGGTTGAAAGCGGAAAAAAGAATAAGGCGATTATCGGGTACTATATTTGTGACGAACCCTCTTCGCTGGCTTTTCCCAAGCTGGCAGTGGCCGTAGCTGCCCTTCGCAAATATGCACCCGGGAAACTTGCTGCCATTAATCTGTATCCGAACTATGCGACGTTGTGGACCCTTGACCAGGTAAAGTCACAGCTTGGAACAAAGACCTACGCGGAATACCTGAACAAATTCGTAACCACGGTTCATCCGGACATGATCTCGTATGATAACTACATGATCCAGTATTCGATGGATCAGGAAGAGAAAAGTCGGGCAGCCCAATATTATACCAATATCCTGGCTGTCCGGAAAGTTTCTCTTGAGTACCAGATTCCGTGGTGGAATGTGGTCTCCGGAAGCCAGATTCGATTTTATACGACGATTCCGACCCTGCCAAACCTGCTTTTGCAGGCCTATACCTCCTTGGCCGCCGGAGCCGGGGGGGTCAGGTGGTTTACCTACTGGCTGGGAAATTACGATTATAGTCCGATCAATGCAAAAGAACAGAAGACACTTGTCTGGCATTATCTTAGGGAGGTGAACCGCCAAATGGCTGTTTTGGGTCCGATCATCAAAATGTTGAAATCGACAGGAGTGTATTTTACCGAACCGGCAATAGACCCTTCTTTACCTTTGTTGCCTGGAGACCATGTTCAAAGCGTCGATTGTAAACAACCTTTGATGCTTGGAGAATTCCAAAGCCTGAAAGGCAACAGGTACATTATGGTTGTTAATCTGAGCCTGGAAAAATCAGCTCGCTTTGTTCTCCATACAAAAATTCCTGATGAAAGGCTTTTTATTGTTTCTCCTGGTGAGGAAAGGCCCTATTTCACGGAAATAATCAGTCACAACAGCCGTAATTCGATTGTAAAAGCTAAAACAGAAGAACAAAAAAGAATATCGGCACAGAAA
>CAZOYZ010000198.1:6527-8990 GCA_964584045.1 uncultured Prolixibacteraceae bacterium
GGTATTTTATGTCTGATGATAAAAAACTATGGAATGATTTCAGAAGGGGGGATGATCGCGCACTCTCTGCCATTTATCATCAGAATGTTGTTTTATTGTACCGATACGGACAAAAATTCACCACGGATAACGAATTGGTTGAGGACACGATTCAGGAATTGTTCTGTGATCTAATAACTAAAAAAGAGAGTTTGGGTGAAACGGATAATATAAGGTATTACCTTTTAGCTTCATTGAGGCGTAGATTAAACCGGAATCTTAAAAGCCAGGCAGGCAATAAAGAAAATAAGGAAAGGGAAGAACCGAATTTTGAAATAGTCTATTCTGCAGAATATGAAATAATTAATAAAGAAGAACTGAGTCAAAGAGAACAAATGGTTCGGGTTGGTTTGAAAAAACTAAGTCCAAAACAAAGGGAAATTCTTTACTATAAATATACCTGTGAATTTAATTATGCGCAAATATGTAAAATAATGAACTTGAAATATGATTCTGCCCGGAAACAACTTTACCGGGCTTTAGACGCTTTAAAAGAAGTCTTATCAAGTAATAAAGAAATGCTCATTTTGTTTGGTCTTTTCTCCAAAAAGTTCACTAAAAGCATGATACTTATAAAAAATTTCTGTAATAGCTGATTCCTCCACCATAGTCAAAGAAAGCGAAATTATGCGGGTCTTGTCGATTTTTGCGCCTCTATATTTTCTCTGTTTCCGAAGTCGGTAACATTTTACCGGGATTTTCTTGAAGAATTTGTCCCCAACTAATAGTAAAATGTCTTTTATTAGTTAAGGGATAGTTAAAATTACCGGAATAAGTTTTTTTAGATGAGACAAAGGAGTGGCCTCACTATTCTGACTATTAATCGAACATTTTTATTAAATCATTTCCTTATGAAAAAACTCTTCTTGTTTACCCTTTTTATCCATCTTTTATCGTTTCCAAACGCCTCGGAAGCTGCTGAAGGATGGAACGCAGGTGTCGCCAAAGTTGTTATCACCCCAGAACAACCAATGTGGATGGCTGGATATGCAGCACGAACAAAACCGGCCGAGGAAAAATTACACGATTTGTGGGCAAAAGCATTGTTTTTGGAAGACTCCTTAGGAAATTCGGCTTTACTGATAACATCCGATTTGATTTACTTTACAAAGAGAATCTCGGACCGGATACGTAATGACATAGAAAAAAAGATGGGGCTATCCAAAGCTCAAATAATACTGAATAGTTCGCATACACACTCTGGTCCGGAGTTAACGGGAAATGACTTTAGATATACTCACTCCATGTATTTCGATCAAATTCATCAAACGGAAGGGAAATATTTAAAAATGAGTGAGGCATATTCTTATTGGTTAGCCGATCAGATTGTCAAACTCGCCGTAGAAGCAAAGAGTCTGATGCAACCAGCAAACATTTATGCAGGGAATGGTATCGTCAGATTTCAGGTGAACCGGCGTAACAATAAAGAATCAGAACTTACCAGCTTCACCGAATTAAAAGGGCCGAATGATTATTCCGTACCGGTCTTAAAGGTGGAAGATAAAAAAGGGAAACCTAAGGCTATTGTGTTTGGGTATGCATGTCATGCTACCGTGTTGGATGGTTATCAATGGTCGGGCGATTATCCGGGATTTGCACAACTGGAATTGGAAAATAAATATCAAGGAGTAACGGCCATGTTTTTTCAAGGTGCCGGAGGCGATCAAAATCCGTTACCACGCCGAACAATTTCGCTTGCCAGGCAATATGGCAAAGAACTGGCATCGGCTGTTGAGTGTGTCCTTGATGAGAAAATGAACAAACTTTCGCCCAAATTGGGAATGGCCTATTCTGAAGCAGATTTAAAATTTGCTGAATCGAAATATTCAGCGAAAGAACAACTTAGCGAAATAGTAAAGGAAACTTCCGATTATCCTGATTATCTGAAACGTAATACAAAATTCATACTCGATAAACTTGAGAAAGGAGAAGACTTGAATACTTCATCCTATCCATATCCTATTCAAGTTTGGACCATCGGTGAACAACTAATAATTGCTTTAGGGGGTGAACTATTGTCAGGCTATGCAATTCGCCTTAAAAAAATGTTTGGTCAACACATTTTTGTTTTAGGTTATTGTAATGACGTCCCTGGCTACATTCCTACAGTAAAAGTACTCGAGGAAGGTGGTTATGAAGGGACAAGACCACCAATATTCCCGTTATCCTGGGCATCAGACATTGAAGAAACTATTGTTAATGAAGTATCCCGCCTAGTTTCATTCGTTTGGTGAGTCCCGAATTTCCGATAAGAAAGAAAAAGAACTCACGGATGCTGAAGGGCATTCCAGGGTTCGATCCGGGCCAGCTTTTTCTTTTCAAGGGCCCGATAGCAATCGGGCAGATCAAAGGTTTTCAGCACGCCGGGTAACAGGGCAGACAGCGGCCAGGTATAATGCTCCTCCCCGGCGATATCGCTGTAAC
>CAZOYZ010000199.1:0-8960 GCA_964584045.1 uncultured Prolixibacteraceae bacterium
GATCATAACGGTTCGCACGATGTGATCTACTATACCGACGATGCCGGAAAAGCAGCCGCAGAAGCCCTTTCGAATAATGCAGGCGTTTATAAAGTAAAGGTCAGTACCGATCCGGCAGCAGCAATCATCCAGGTACATCCTGCCGGCAACGGCACCGGTTATTATCTCGCCTGGTTCACCAATAACGACGACAAAAAGGTGTGGGGTCCGAAGCAATACTTCTATCCCATCCCGGTCGGCGCGCTGAACCTGAATCAGCAACTGGTACAAAATCCCGGCTGGGAAAGCGGCGCCACGAACGACGGAAATTAATTCTTTGTAATTTAGGAGCGCTGAACGCTTATTCAAAACACTGTGTGGCTTTGGGGTCAGGGAAATGGACCGCAGAGCTACGCAGCGTTTTGTACAAAAAAACCGGGGCCTAAATGAATAAACACGGCATTCCGAATGCCGGAAAGAAAACACAGCCAATGAAGAATACCAGATGGTCAACCACGTATAAAACAATTCTGCTTATTTTGTCCTGTTTTTTGCTTGCTTTCAATGAGAGCAATGCGCAAACAGGTCCTTTCCGTTTGAAAATAATGAGTTTCAATGTTTGCCGGTCGGGCGAACTGACCGGGTATTCGGTCGATCCCTTTGTAAACCTGATCCGGCAGTACCAACCCGACATCATTGCTTTACAGGAACTGGATTACAAGACCACCCGCAATACCGGCATCGATTTTACCACCAAACTGGGAGCTGCTTTGGGCATGTTCCCGGTTTTCGGAAGGACCATTTACTACCAGGGAGGAGAGTATGGCATCGCCGTGCTTTCAAGATATCCTTTTTTGTCGGTGAAAACAGAACCGTTACCCAGTCCCGCCGGAACAAAAGAACAGCGGGCAGTTCTCATTACCGGGATCCGGCTTCCTTCCGGCCACGATATCCGGTTTGCCTGTACCCATCTCGACCATTCAACCGATGCAATTGGCTCGGCAATGGCCGGTACGCTCAACGATCTTCTTTTGAAAGATCAGATGCCAACCCTTGTGGGAGGTGATTTCAATGCGCAACCGGAGTCGGGTACCATTACGAACGTGATGCAGCCGTGGAGGCGGCTTTGCAATAACGAGCCAACGTCTCCGGACAACCCGACAAAAAAGATCGACTACCTGTTTGGCTATCCGAAAGAAAAGTGCAGAACAATCAGTTATCAGGTGATTACAAGGACAGGTATTTCCGATCATTGCCCCATCGTGGCCGAAGTTGAATTTGAATAATCAGAGCATGCGAAAAATTAATATCCTGATTTTATTGGCTTTATGTTTCTCTCTTTTTGCTTCCTGCGGAAAAGAAGATGACTCCTCCTCCGATCTTCCTGACGGAGGAGAAGACAAGACGTTTTCCATTCAGCTTTATTCGCGTCTTAACGACGCTCAGCTTTTCAACACGGACGATTTTGCTGCCGTGATCGGGCGGATTCGCAGCAGCCAAAGCTATATCACCATCCTTCACCGGGTTGATGCCGTTTACAATTCGCCCGGAATGCGAAACCCGCTGGTCAGCATTGCTGAGGAAACTGTAAAAATCCCTGTTTTCATCTGGAACCGTTATGAGGGCACGCGGGTTGAAGGCTCCGGCATTCTGTCCGGACAAACAATCAGAGAAATGACAAATACCCCGATCAGTGACGGCTGCAGCTATTTTTCACTCCCGTTAACGGCCAACGGAAGCGTCGCCATGAACGTTGCTTCCATCACTTTTGAAAATGAAAACCAGTTGGCGACCGGTGTGGCAACCATCAAAGAAAAACTGAACGATCAGACTGTTTTGGTCGGTATAGCTGCCAAAGCCCTTCAAAACAAACTGAAATCAGAATTCGCCGAAGAAAATTACCGGATTGAAATCATCGAAGGGAAAGAAGAAAAAACAAACCAGATTATCTTTGTTGTCACAAGCCCGAAGCGGGCAGTACGCGAACACAAGGAGACAGTTACCGGAACAGACGGCATTTCCTGCTTTGACATAAAAATTGATAAATGATAACCTATGAAGACGAAACGGATCTTATTTCTATTTCTGGCCTTTCATTTTATTTTGGTCATTCCGCGCGTAACAGCGCAGGAAAATACAAACAGCGAACCGGTAAAACTAAGAATATTGTGTTATAACCTCCGCTTTGGTGAACTGGCCTCCCTGGAAGAACTGGCCGCCTTCATCCGGGAACAAAACCCCGATCTCGTGGCCTTGCAGGAAGTGGATTGCCGGACCAATCGCGACCGGGCACCCTCACAGAACGGAAAAGATTTTGCCACCGAACTGGGTTTCCGGACAGGGATGCTGACAGCCTACGGAAAAACAATCCCGTATGCAGGCGGTTACTATGGGATTGCTGTTTTGTCAAAATATCCGTTGGCAAAGGTGGAACGTATTTATCTGCCGAAAACGGAGAACGGGAAAGAACAACGTGCCGTGCTGGTTGCCGATGTGGAATATCGCGAGGGAGCATACCTCACTTTCGCAAGTACCCATCTGGACTATACCAACACGGAAGAACGCCAGGTGCAGGTTAAAAAACTGAACGAGGTGTTGCAGGCTCAGGCTTATCCGGTCATCGTGGCCGGTGATTTTAACGCGCATCCCGACTCAAAAGAGATCAGCGAAGGGATGAGTGCATGGGAAACGGTTTCCAACCTCGAACCGACCGTACCGGCCAAAGCACCCCGCAATACGATCGACTATATCTTCTGTTATCCAAAGGGCAAATGGAAAGGGCATGAAGCCGTCACCTACAGCAACATTCAGCTTTCCGATCATCTGCCCGTCAGCGCGGTTGTGGAGCTGCAATAATATAGCGACTGTGTCGGGAGCCAACCTTTGCATAGCCGGCTTTAAAACCGGCTATGCAGATCTACCTGATCCTAAATAAAAAACATACGTTTACTTGCTTCGGGCTGGTATTTTCTTTAATTTTAAAGAAATCAATCAACTGCCTGCCATGATAAGCGATCTCATTCCCACACCCGACACCCTCCCCGTACACTGGCTTTGGTTTCAGATTTTGCTGACATTTACATTTGTTCTTCACCTGCTGTTAATGAACCTTGTTTTGGGCGGAAGTCTGCTTGCCCTGGGGGATTTATTCAGCAGAAAAGAGGCCGGTGCCGAATCGAAACATATCCCCGTGCTCATCGCCCTGACCATCAACCTGGGTGTTCCGCCGCTGCTCTTCGTGCAGGTTTTATTCGGAAACTTCTTTTACTCCAGTTCGGTGATGATGTCGGTTTACTGGATTATGATCATCCCGGTCCTGATCCTGGCCTATTACGCGGCTTACCTGTTTTCCGGCAGGATCGCGTCAAACCCCTTGTTCGGGAAAATAAACCTGATGTTATCTACCCTGCTGATCCTGTATATCGCTTTCATGTTCGTAAACAACTCAACGCTCTCTGTGCAACCGGAAAAATGGACTGCCTGGCATGACAACCCGCGTGGTACCTTGCTTAACCTGGACGATCGGTCGTTCTGGCCCCGCTATCTGCATTATCTTGTCGCTTCGGTGGCTGTCGCCGCACTGGGGAAAGCCGTCTGTTTCAGGTTTTTCGTTAAAAAAGCAGATTGCGCCGAAAAAAAGATCCGGATCAGGAAAAATCTCCGTCTGTTCGGTTTTGCCACCATGATCCAGTTTATCGTCGGGATCTGGTTTTGGCTGGTACTGCCTGAGCCGGTCGGCAAAGCCTTCATGGGTCAAAATATTACCGGCACGATCCTGATGGTCGTTGCAATCGCTTCTGCGCTGCTGATGATCATGACTGCCATGAGAGGCCGCCTGGTACTGTCGCTTTCTCTGGGAATTTTTCAGGTAGCCGTCATGAGCATCATCCGCGAAATCGTCCGGTATACTTACCTGGATGGCATCTTCAGTCCGGCACGGCTTGAAAATACGAATCAGATAAGTCCGCTGATCGTTTTCCTTCTTGTATTTGCGACCGGTCTGTTCCTGCTGTTTTACATGTACAGGCTTGCCGCAAAACCGAAAACGGAGCAGCGGTGAAAATCGCAGATTCCAACCCCGATACGTAAACGACGCTTCATTCTTTTAAAAATATAAACAGATGAATTATCCCTTCTGGTATCTTCCAAACACAGGCGGCGGACTGCTGATCGCCGTCATAGCCATCTTACATGTTGTTGTGGCGCATCTTGCCGTGGGTGGCGGACTGTTCCTGGTGTTGACCGAGCGCAAGGCGGTCAGGTCGAACGATACAGCCATGCTGGAATATGTGCGCAGGCATACCGCGTTTTTCCTGTTGCTGACCATGGTCTTTGGCGGCGTTTCAGGCGTGGGGATCTGGTTTATCATTGCCCTGGTCAATCCGGGGGCCACTTCGGCTCTCATTCACCATTTCGTATTTGGCTGGGCCATTGAATGGGTATTCTTCATCGGTGAAATTGTAGCCCTGCTGATCTACCATTACCGGTTCGACCGGATGGACCGCGAAAAGCATATGCGCATCGGCTGGCTTTATTTCATCTTTGCCTGGCTGAGCCTGTTTATCATCAACGGGATCCTGGCCTTTATGCTCACCCCCGGAGGATGGCTTGAAACAGGAAGCTTTTGGGCCGGCTTTTTCAATCCGGGTTTTCTGCCCGGCCTGTTATTCCGGACCGCCATCGCCCTTATTTTTGCCGGAGTATTTGCCCTGATTACCGCTTCGTTTTTAAAAGATAAAGCCTTGCGGGTCCGCATTTTCAGATACAGTGCAGGATGGATGTATTTTCCTGTAATTATCCTGATCCTGACCGGCTTTTTCTATACCACTGTGATCAGCGAAGAATCGTTCCGGAACGTATTTCACGTAAACCCCGAAAGCCGCGTATTCATAAACCTGCTTCTGTATTCATCGGCAGCGCTTTTCGGACTGGGACTGTTCTCCATCGCAAAGCTGAACAGCATCCTGCATAAAATACTGGCCTTTATCCTGGTGGTCATCTGTTTCGGATGGATGGCCGGCTTTGAATACCTGCGTGAAATCGCGAGGAAACCCTATGTCCTGTATGGTTATATGTATTCAAACGGAATCCGGCCCGGCGAGCTCGCAGCTATCAATGAAAAAGGCTTTCTGGCAACAGCGAAATGGTCTGAAATAAAAACCGTTACCGGGGAGAACAGGCTTCGGGCGGGCGAAGAAATTTTCCGGATACAGTGTTTGCCGTGCCATACCATCGACGGCTATAACGGAATCCGGTCAAGGACCAGCAAACTGACAAAGCGGGGAATCGAGGCACAGTTGACCGGGATGGGAAAGATAAATACCTACATGCCGCCATTCGTAGGCACTCAACAAGAGAAAGAAGCACTGGCAGCGTTTATTCACGAGGGGGTCCTGGAAAAAACAACCGGGAAAACGGAACCTTACAGCCCTCCTGAACTGATCACCGAACGACCGGCGTTCGATCCTCAAAAAGATGACTATGTGTTGCTGGTCTGGAACGACCTGGGCATGCACTGCATCTCCGACAATGAAAAGTACTTTTCCTTTCTGCCTCCGGCAAACACCTTACATGCACAGCTTTTTAAACGGGGACCGGTACCTCAGGTCGTCACGAAAAATGTAGATCTGATTTACGAGGTGGAGCCCACGCATGCCAAACCGGAAAACCATTCTCAGTTCTGGAAGTATTCCAACGAAATTTTCGGTACAGAAATCCCTCCGGGCAAGGGTCTGGCAGGAAAAGCCGTAAACGACACCATGGATGCCAGGGGAGGCTATTTCGCAGCCGATATGATCCCGGTTGTACCTTACCGGGATGACAACCTGTACGGCCCCTACCCCATGTTTACCATCCGGGCGGTGGATCAGACTACCGGAGAGCTGCTGATCACCACGAAGGCGGTTACACCGGTTTCGACCGAAATGGGCTGCAAAAACTGTCATGGAGGGGAATATGCCTGGAATGGCATTTCAGGAGTTTCGGATGAAACCGCCGAAAATATCCTGGCGGCCCACGACCGGTACAACAGAACAACCCTGCTGGCTGATGCGTGGAAGGGCCAACCCCGGTTATGCCAGTCGTGCCACGCCGATCCGGCAGTGGGAGCGCCGGGACAAAGCGGGATCCTGAATTTCTCTTCCGCCGTGCATGGCTTCCATGCCAATTACCTGTCGGATATGGACAACACTTCCTGCAATATGTGCCACCCATCGGCGACGACCGGAAATACCAACTGCTACAGGGGAAGGCATGCCGTGACAGGGATCAACTGTACGAATTGCCACGGACGGATCGAGGATCACGCGCTGAGCCTGTTGGCAGGACAGGCGAACATCCCGCAGGCGAAGGTTCTTTCCGCCAGCCTGGTGCCGCTTTTTGCGAAAGATAAGGCAAGCATAAACCCCCGGATCCCCTGGATAAATGAACCGGACTGCAAAGGCTGTCACACCAACTTCAACATCAATATCGACGGATTTTCGGGCACCGCCTATAACCAGTGGGCGGGCGGGTTCAACGAACTTTATCGCAACCGCACCGATAACCATGGCGTGCGATGCATCGCCTGCCACGGATCAACCCACGCCGTGTACGGCGCACAAAACATATACGAAAAGCAGCGCGACAATTTGCAGCCGTTGCAATACCAGAACATGGCGGGATCGGTCGGAACCCACAATAACTGTACGGTCTGCCATACCGTTCCGATGAATGCCAACGGCCATCACCGAAATATAGTGAACCGTAAAGATCAGGTTGCTATTGTACAGTAAGAACAGGAAGGCTGCTTTTTGAGGCAGCCTTCCTGTTGATTTATTTCTTCTTTTTTGTCGTGATGATGATGACGCCGTTGTTTCCTTCGTCACCATATAAGATCGTACTGCTCTGGTCCTTGAGCACAGTAATTGATTCGATGTTTTCAGGTGGTGGCATCAGCTTATTCGTCATACCTCTTCTCATCTTCACCCCGTCAATAACAAACAAGGGATTGATGGTGTCGTGCTTCCCGGTTTCGTCAAAATTGACATATATTTCTTCACCGCTATCTATTTTCCCGTGGATCGGATCGTTAGGTGACCGTCTGATATGCACTTTTACCTTAGCCGAATCTTCAGGCAATCCGCGGATGTGCATATATGTCTTGATGGTGTCATAGACCAGTACCCGGATGCCCTTTTCTACCCTAATCGAATCCCTGACGTCCGCTTCCAGCGGAGGAAAATCCTTGTGAACGACTTTTGGCTGCGTGCCATAACCTACAACCTCGATGTGCTTTGTTTTTGGGGTTTTATTCAGTTCAACATCGATCCGGGACGCTGTGCCCGCAACAACTTCTTCTACCTGACAACCAGGCATCTGGTACACCAATGTTGCGTCCTGATCTTCAAGTTTCAGCACATAATTTCCCTCCCGGTCGGTAACGGTCCCGACCTGCTTCCCCTTTACAACAACGGTAACACTGGCCAGCGGCTTCCCCGTCTCTTTGCTCACAACCTTTCCTGAAACGGTTTTCGTTTCCGGACTGCTTGCCTCGGCCCTGAATTCACGGTTGGAAAGAGTAATAATCAATACTGTTAAGAGAGGCAGGAGCAGAAATTTCCGGGTCAGCCCGCTGCCGCTGTGTTTTGTTTTCATCATGATAATCCTGTTTTTTAATTGACTCCCGTCTAACGCGGTTAAAAATGGCGGTACCCCGCTTTTCCCGGCAATTGTGACCATGGCCAGTTGATAACTTTGCGGGTCGGCATGCCTGATCACACAATTGTCGGTCAGAAACTCCAGATTGTTCTTGACGGCGTCTCTGATCAGCCATGCAAACGGGTTAAACCATTGGAAGAGAAATAGGAACTCAGCTATACAAACATCGATGGTATGTTGTTCTTTCATATGAATCTGTTCATGCTGAAGGATCATATTCAGATAAGAAGTCTTCAGGCTGTCCGAAGGAATAACAATCCGGTTGAAATAAGTAAAAGGGTGAATGTCCTCATTCGAAACCAGGCAGGAAACGCCATTCAGATTTTCTCTCCGCGCCTGTTTTATCAATGCCAGCGCGCGCAAATGGCCAGCTGTTAACCGGACAAAGAACAAAACGAATCCGAGGAGAAAAATTGCAGCCGTAATTTGTTGCCAGGAGAAAAGCTCCCAAAAGAAATGAACGGCAATCTCCTGAAAGCCTTGTACCTGCTCAACGGGAACAGCCGGATAAACAGGCACTACGGGCGCATCGACCTGAAACGTGATAAGCGGAATAAAATAGCTGATCAGCATGGATGCCGCCAGGTAGATCCGGCTAAACCGGAAATGCTTTCGCTTTTGGAAAAGCAACAGGTAGGCCAGGTGAAATGCTGCCAGTGCAATGGACGCGCGAAGCAAGTAAAATAGCAGGTTTTCCATAATCGGGACTGTGAAATAGTTATTGCCCTGTTTCTGTTTTCTAATTAAGGTACTGACCTCAGTCTTCCTTTTTGATGAGCTGGATCAGTTCTTCCAGTTGCTCCGCCGTCAACCCCTTTTCCTTGACAAAAAAAGCGACCGCATTTTGATAAGAATTGTCAAAATAATCCTTCACCACCTGGCTTATGAAGGTCTTCCGGTAATCTTCCTTCGAAAGCAGCGGGAAGTATTCGTAGGTATTGCCGTAGGGTCTGAACCCAATCAGGCCTTTATCCTGCAGCAACCGCACAAGCGACGAAACGGTGTTGTAGTGCGGCTTCGGATCGGGGTATTCGGCGATCAGATCCTTGACGAAAGCTTTCTTTAGCTTCCACAGGATTTTCATCAGTTCTTCTTCTTTACGGGTCAGCTTTTTCATCGGGAAGTATTTATAATGACACAAAGATATAACTGAAAAATCAGTTATACAACTATTTTTTCAGTTTATAAACTGATTTTTCAGTTAATAGTTGTTAAAACACACAACTGTATAGCTATTCCAGTCTGAAACCTTAAAACTGTATAGTTATTTTAGGAAAGGGCAA
>CAZOYZ010000200.1:0-3003 GCA_964584045.1 uncultured Prolixibacteraceae bacterium
CGACGGCACCGGTATCCAAAAACTGACCGACACGTTCTGGCCCGGGGTGCCGCGCGACAAGGCAAAGGAAAACCGGGGAGCCAATCTAAAAAAGCTGCGCCGGCTATTGCAGGATATTGATGGAGTATCGATCAGCTATCAGGACAAGAAATGGTATTTTGTTGCCGGAGAAGACACTCTGGTCGATGTGTTTCAATATATCCGTTTAAAAAGAATGATCAGACAGCAGGCGGCTTCCGGGCATGTTGAACACGAACTGACGGTTGATTTCCTGGACGTGGTCAAGCCCGGGAATATCGTGCAAAACATGGAGGCAGAATGGCTGGATATGTATAAGAGCGCTGTTTCTGACGAAGTGATCGGGCTGCTTTTTATCCTGCTGAAGCCTGAGGCCGGTCAGGAACAAAAAACCGCGATCGCACGGACCATCCTGAAATTTGATCCGCTGAACGAAGAAGCCCTGAAGCAGCTTCTGACCGGCTTTACGATGCAGGGAAATCATGGGCAGGCCAGGCAGTGTTATGATGAGTTTAGCAGGAAGTACCTGCTTTTGTACAACGAACCCTATCCGGTTGCTTTCAGGGATATCATCAGAAAGTGACCGGATAGGGTTGTTTGGGACGTTGTTCCCCCTTTTGTTCCCCTTTTTATTACCCTGCCGTTGCTTAAACTTGTAACAGGATATTAAACTTAAACTTGATATGAAAGCTACAGACAGAAGATCATTCCTGAAAACAGTGAGCGCGGTGGGGGCCGGGATCATTGCTGCACCTCACATCTCGAAAGCCGGTGTCACAGGCAGTAAAAAAACCGGTCAGGTGAATATGGCCTTTATTGGCGTGGGTGGCCGCGGCCGCGGTCATGTGCATCGTGCTGCCGTTACCGAAGGAGTAAAAGTGACCGCCTTCTGCGATATCGACCCTGAAGCGGTAAGTGCAACAAAGAAGCTGCTGAGCGATCTTGGCAAACCGGAACCGGCTGTTTACAGCGACGGCGAATATGCTTTTCTGGAAATGCTCAAACGCGACGACATCGACGGGGTGATCATTTCAACACCCTGGCTGTGGCATACCCGGATGGCTGTGGCCACGATGAAAGCCGGAAAGTATGCGGCAGTTGAGGTGTCGGCAGCAAATACGATGGAAGAATGCTGGGACCTGGTCAATACGTCGGAAGAAACCGGAATGCCCTGCATGATCCTCGAAAATGTGAACTACCGCCGCGACGTGATGGCCGTGACGAACATGGTGAAACAGGGCGTATTCGGGGAAGTGGTCCATACCCGCTGCGGTTACCGCCACAGCCTGCTCGGTGTAAAATTCAGCGAAGGACTGAAATTCGGCGAAGGTGCTGAGGGTGAGGCCCGCTGGAGAACGCAGCACTCGTTAAAGGTCAATGCGGATGTTTACCCGACTCACGGGCTGGGGCCCATCGCCACAATGCTGGACATCAACAGGGGCAACCGCTTCCTGTATCTCACGTCGACGGCGACCAAGGCCGTGGGATTAAAGGATTATGTGGAAGAACAGGGAGGCAAGGACCATCCTCATGCGAAACTTCCGTGGAAACAGGGCGACATTATCACATCGATCATTAAAACGACCAATGGTGAAACCATTTTGGTCACGCACGACTGCAACCTTCCGCGCCCGTATTCGCTCGACTTTCATGTTTCCGGGACTGATGGCGTGACTGATTTTGACTTAAGCCGCCGCCGGATTTATATTGAGGGCCAGTCGAAGGGGCATGAGTGGGAGGAGTTTCAGGCCTGGCAGGATAAATATGACCACCCGCTGTGGAAAAAATACGGTCAGATCGCTGATGGCGCCGGTCATGGCGGGATCGACTATTTTGTGACCCGTGAGTTTATCAACGCGGTGAAGGAACAGCGGCAGCCCGTTTTGGATGTCTACGATGCTGCGGCATGGAGCGCGGTCACCCCGCTTTCCGAAGCATCGATCGCCCAGGGCAGCGCCCCTCAGTATTTCCCCGACTTCACGCGGGGCAACTGGATCACCAGAAAACCCTTGGACTATCTGAATATCTAACGCATAACTATTGAGTCCAGCCCGGGAGAGAATCTGTTCGCTTCCAGACTTTTCGGGCTGGACTCTTTTTACAGGAAACAATATTGGCGTTGAAAGCTGAAGACTAATGCTTCCCCAATTGTTTCATCAGCTCCTCGATAAGCTTCTCTTTCTCTGATATCGCTTTACTTTGCTCCGGAATGGTCTGTTTGTTCTGAGATCGTTCAGTCTTTCTTCTTGTCCGCTTCCGTCAATTCCAAAATTTTGCGCTCCTTGTCCCGGATCACACTGAGTATTTCATCTTCAATCTTCATCATGTCTGCTAATTCCGGGTCAAGGATGGTCTGTTGAAGCTTCCGGATGATGTAGACCGCGTCTTTGAAATGCCGGCTTTTGTTTCTTGAATTTATAATCTAAATTTGAAGTTCATTTACAGGAGTCGTTTTGCCCGCCCGGCAAGCTCAAACTCCCTTTGGCCTTTGCCCTTGCATAATCAAAACGTTCAATTAAAAGATGGCATGTTGACTGAACTGACCGACAAAAATTTTGATCCCGACAGCCTTTTCCTTCTGGAAAGATTGAAAGAAGGAGACCGAAAAATATTTGCCAGGCTTTTTGATTATTACTATTCCGGTCTGGTGATCTTTGCCGACCGTTACCTGCGCGATCAGGAATCGGCCGAAGACGTTGTCCAGTCTGTGTTTGTGAAAATGTGGGAGAACCGGGAGACCCTGAAGATGGCTTCGGTCAGATCCCATCTGGTCAGTTCAGTCAGGAACAGTTGTATCGATGTGATCAGGAAATCAGCGACCCGTGAGAAATACATTCAACGCCAGATACATCAGTCCACACCGGTTGAAGAAGATTTCCGGGCTGAGAGCGAGCTGAAGGAGATGATCGAAACCGCGATCGGTAAACTGCCTCCCAAATGCCGGGAGATCTTCGAATTGAGCCGGTTCGAAGGTCTGAGTTCAAA
>CAZOYZ010000200.1:3103-8927 GCA_964584045.1 uncultured Prolixibacteraceae bacterium
CCCGGAACCTCGCTTTTTATGAGGAGCAAAAGAAACTGTGGCAGGCGGTCGACGACTACGGCAGGATGAGAAGGATCCGTAAAAAACAGGCGTTAAGAAAAGTGGAGACCCGGCTTTTTGGCAGCTTCCCGGCTGTTGGTTTCCTGAGGAAGCTCGAACGGGCTGCCGCGATCCTGTTCATCCCGTTAGTACTGGCAGGTGTCTGGTTGTTCAACACAAGGCAGCCGTTCCGGGATGGCGATGAACAGATCGTGTACAATACGGTAGAGGTACCGTTGGGTATGAGATCGTCGATGGTATTGCCCGACGGCACATCGGTTTCGCTTAATGCCGGGAGCACACTGAAGTACCCGGTTGCCTTTCAACAGGAAAACCGCAGGGTCGAGCTGACCGGCGAAGCGTACTTTGACGTTACAAAAGATAAGAACAGGCCATTCATCGTATCGACTTCCGACATCGCGGTTCGTGTGTTGGGTACGTCGTTTAACTGCAGTGCCTATCCGGACGATGAGCAGATTGTCACGGCGCTGGTCGAAGGCGAGATCGAAATCTCGGGAAAAGTGAACGGTCAGCGCAGATTCCCGATAAAACCCGGAGAGGTGGCTGTTTTTTCGAAAAACGGGAAAACGATCGAAAAAAGTAAGGTTAATTTGGAGAAATATATTTCCTGGACATCGGGCAAGCTTATGTTCCGGGATGATCCGATGGAAAAAGTAATTGAGAAACTTGGCCGCCGGTATGGCGTCAAATTTCAACTTGACGACCGGGAACTGCTGAAATATACGTATTCCGCCACGTTTTCGACCGAAAGCCTTGACCAGACTTTAAAAATGCTGGCACTTTCGGCCCCGATCCGTTTTGAGTTTCTTCCCAAAGAAGAAGATACCGGCATTCAGATCATTCAGCTCACCAAGAAATAAACGAAAAAGGAAAAAGGAATGTTCTCACCATCCCTTTTTCCGGCATGAAAATAAATAAGCTCTATTTATTAACATTCATTGAATCAAAAGTATGAAAAAAAATTTGATGTTGAAGCGGGTATACCGGGAATTTCCCGTGTGCCTTAAAATTTTGCGAATTATGAGACTAACATTGTTCTTATTTTTTGTGTCGCTGATCCAGGTCTTCTCCGTGGAAACTTATTCGCAATCTGCGAAACTCAGCGTAAACCGGAAGAACGCGACCATTAAGGAAATCCTGTATGAGATCGAGTCGAAAAGTGATTATTACTTTCTTTTCAACAGTCAGTTGGTCGATGTTGAAAGGAAAGTTGATATCGATGTAACTGACGGAAAGATCGAACAGGTATTGGATAGGATATTTAAAGGACAGGACGTGGGGTACACGATCATGGACCGGCAGATCATCATACAACCTTCTGCGTCTCCGGCGGTTGGTTCATCGGTTCAGCAGGACAGAGCGATCTCCGGCAAGGTCACTGATTCTTCCGGCGCTCCGCTTCCGGGGGTGACCGTTGTCATAAAAAACAGCACCCAGGGAACGATCACAAATGGGAACGGAAGTTACTCGCTGCCTCATGTTCCGGCCAATGCAACACTGGTATTTTCGTTTGTGGGGATGAAAAGCCAGGAGATTCATGTGGCGGGGAAAACAGTAATTAACGTGGTTATGGATGAGGAAACCATCGGGATCGAAGAGGTGGTGGCGATCGGGTATGGAACGATGAAAAAATCAGATATTACCGGATCCGTGGTGAGTGTTAACATGGAAAAGAAAGACATGTCGGCAAATATTAGCCTTTCTCAGGCCCTGCAAGGTTATGTACCTGGGGTTAATGCCAGTAGTGGAGGAAAAGCCGGAGAAACAGGTACGCTTACAATAAGAGGACAAACTTCCCTTTCAGCCGGCGATAATCCTTTAATTGTTATTGACGGTGTTATTTTTAATGGGAGTATTACAAATATCAACATAAATGATGTAGAATCTATTGATATATTGAAAGATGCAAGTGCTGCTGCAGTTTTTGGATCTAGGTCTGCAAACGGAGTAATCATTCTTACCACGAAAAGGGGACAATCGGAAAAACCACTTTTCAATTTTAATGCTTCTTACGGGTTTCAAGATATATCAACTACCAAGCGAATGGATGTTATGAATGCGGATCAATATGCGATCAGGTTAGTTGATTGGTACTATTATCAATCAGATTTATTACCTTGGTATAAGAAAAATCCAACAGATGCATCAAACAGGCCTACCAGACTTGACATAACAGATCGGGATGCGGTAGCTACAAAATTACGTACAGAAGAAGAGCGAAAAAACTATTTAGCTGGTTATGATTTTGATTGGATTGATAAAGTTATTCAAACAGCTCCAATCCAAAACTATAATTTAAGTGTATCCGGGAAAACCGGACGGACGAATTATTACCTGTCAGCATCTTATACTGACCAGAAAGGGGTTGCGCTCAATGAAAAATTTAATAGAACTACCATACGTTCCAATTTTGAGAATAAAATTACTGATTGGTTGACGCTTGGTCTAAATACATCTTACGCTCATTTAGATAACTCAGGTGTGGAAGGCAGTATCGAAACTGCTTTATATTCTAGTCCACTTGCTAACTATACCGATGAAAACGGAAATTATCCAATGTATCTGGCTGACGAAATATATCAACAGCATCCCATAGGTAACTATTTACCAATTAAAGACCAAGATGTTAAAGACAATTTGGACATTTTTTTGAACGCGAAGTTAGATGTTCCTAAAATAAAAGGATTAACCTATGAAATAAACTATTCAAAAAACTTAAACTTCGATAGAAAAAATACTTTTGCCCCTGAGAGTGTGATCTCGGGCAGTGCAAACAAAGGGCTTGCTAAAAAAGCACATACAGAAGAGAAGGGATGGCTCATGAATAATATCATTACTTATGCGAAAACATTTAATAAAAGGCATAAGGTTAATGCCACGCTCCTATATAGCCGGGAAAACCGAGAAGGATCGCATTCGAATCTCACCGCTTCCGGATTTGATAATGACGTATTGGGGTATAATTCAATGGAGTCATCCACTAACCAATCTCTTGAAACCGGAGCATGGGAAGAAAACAGTATTTCATATATGGCCCGGCTAAACTATGCGTGTAACAATCGCTATCTGTTAACGGCTACATTTCGGAGAGATGGATATTCCGGCTTTGGGTCTAATAATAAATTTGGAAATTTTCCCTCTTTGGCCCTTGGTTGGATTGCCTCCGAAGAAGATTTTTTAACTCAAATTCAATGGCTTGATTTTTTAAAATTCCGGATATCTTATGGATTAAATGGCAACCAAGGGATCGGGAGATATGCCAGCGTAGTTTCATTGCAAAGTGAGGTCGTGTATGTATATGATGGCGAAACAGCGATTGGAGTAGCTCCAAGTAAAATTGGAAATGATGATTTGAGTTGGGAGTCAACGGCTTCAACAAATATAGGGGTGGATTGTACAATATTTGACCAAAGAATATCAGGGCAAATTGATATTTATAGCGCAAAAACATCCGATGTGCTTGTTATACGAACACTTCCTAGGGCTACTGGTTATGCGAGTGTTTGGGATAATCTTGGAGGAATTAAAAACAAGGGGATTGAAATCGGGCTGGAAACCTGGAATATCAAATCTCAATTATTCAATTGGAAAACCAAGTTTGTATTTTCTTTAAATAGAAATAAACTTACCAAGCTTTATGAAGGTGTTACTGAAGACATAGGAAATAAATGGTTTGTCGGGCATCCGATTACTGCCCAGTATGACTATACTGTTGATGGAGTATGGCAGGAACAAGATCTTTTTGATGGAAATATATTAACTGGGTACTACCCTGGACAATACAAATTAAAGGATTTAAGTGGTGAAGGGAAAATTTCTACCGATGACCGTTCTGTTATAGGTTATTCCGAACCAAATTACAGGTTTGGCATTAACAATAGTTTTAGTTATAATAGATTATCACTTAGTTTCTTTTTAAATACTATACAGGGCGGTGATGGTTATTATATCGGAGAAAATTATAATGTAGTTGTTGCAGCAGGTTCAATAGAAACTGGTTACCGAACAAACCGTACAACAATTCGTCCTTATTGGACACCTGATAACCCTGTAAACAATGCCCCGGCAATGTTTTACAACACATCGATTGCACATGGTGTTTACGAAGAAAAAAGTTTTATCCGTTTACAGGACGTTACCGTTACATACGATGTAAACAAAATGACACTATTAAATAATCTGGGGTTGTTTAACCTACAGGTTTACCTGAGCGGTAAAAACCTGCACACTTGGACAAAGTGGTCAGGGTGGGATCCTGAATTAGAAAATGGTGGTTACCCCATGAGAAGTATTATTTGTGGTATTAAAATGAGTTTCTAATGTTAAATAAGATAGAAATGAAAAATAAATTTAGTGAAAAAGTTTTGCTTTTTGCAGGTTCGATATTACTGTTATTACTATCCTGCAATGAAAATGTTTTAAATGAAACACCGCTTGACTTTCTTTCTCCAGAAAATGCTTATACTAAACCTGAACATATAAAGCAGGGAATTAATGATTTACACAGCACAGCCCGTCATTTGTACGCAAATAATGGAACTACTACATTCATATTGTTTGCCAACGGGACAGATCAGGCATATAATGGAGAAGACCCTGTATCGGCAGGGACAATGAATAATTATGAAGTAGGATGTAGGCCTACGGGAAATCCTATTTCATATTACTGGAATCTTTTTTATACGGTGATTAACCGTGCAAACGCTTATATAGAGGCGATAGATGAAATAGATGAAGAAAAATGGAGAAACGATGAGGAGAAGAATGCTTTATTGGCAGAAGTTTTGTTTTTTAGAGCATATGCTAATCGTTGTATAGTATATCTTTGGGGGGATGCACCTCTTTTGACAAAATCAACTAATTATGCCAAGGTAGATTTTGTAAGAGCCCCCAAAGCGGATATATATGAACAAATAGAGGAAGATCTTACGTTTGCCACGGAGAATTTACCTGTACGTGGTAAAGAGGAAGCTCCTGGCCGAATTACCCAAGGGGCCGCCTGGCACTTTTTAAGTGAAATATACCTAGCTCAGAGAGAATATCAGTTGGCTGCGGATGCAGCCTCACACGTAATTAATGACTATGGTTATGCTCTGATGACTGAACGGTTTGGGAAACAGCCCAATGTGCTTAAAAATGAAAATGTTTATTTCGACTTGTTTACTAAAGACAATCACAATTTATCTGAAAATACCGAATCTATTTGGATTATACAGATTGATCCAGACGTCCCAGGCGGAGGAGAAAACCCTCATGAAAGAGCTTATGGACCCCGCTATTTTAGTTTGGGAACTACACCTGATGGTTATAAAGCAATTTTGGGTACAATCTATGATGGATATCATACCGGGTACATCGATACTCTAGGCCGCCCGGTATCATGGACAAGACCCACTAGCTACGTCCTTTACGATGTCTGGAAAAATAACTGGAGTAATGATATTCGTAATGCCGAATGTAATATTAAACGAAACTTTTACTACGACAATCCGGAATCTGCATATCATGGGAAAAAGATCGATTTCAGTCTTTATGCTGAAGGCGTAAGGAATGCATTTAAAGATACAAACAATTACCTGTTTCCTTATTTTATGAAAGTTGCTTCTCCGCTTGATCATTATGTTTATTATTCAAGGATGGGAGATGGACGTACCCATAAAGATATATATGCTGTACGTTTGGCAGAAACATACCTGCTAAGGGCTGAAGCTTACTTGGGACTTGGGAATAAAGATAGGGCTGCTGCTGATATAAATGTTGTCCG
>CAZOYZ010000201.1:0-4754 GCA_964584045.1 uncultured Prolixibacteraceae bacterium
GCTCAAACACTAAACCTCTCGAAAACAGCGGTTTCATGGATCCTTTCCGGAAAAGGAAGGGAACGGAGATTCAGCCAGGAGACCATTGACCGCGTGCTGAAGTATGCAAAAGAGATAAACTACCAGCCAAACCTGCTGGCCAGGAGTTTATCGCTGGGGTATACTGATACCATCGGATTGATCATTCCGGCCCTCGGTGATACGTTTTATTCCCGGTTAGCCTATGCGATCGAATCGGAGGCAGAAAAACATCATTTTATTCTGACGATCTGCAGCTCCGAAGGAGACGGAGCACGCGAGGATAATTTGATAAAGGCGTTAAAAGCTAAGCAGGTGGACGGACTGTTGATTGTTCCGTCCGAACGATCGAATGCGGGGATTTTGAGCCTGATCGACGAAAAGTTTCCGTTTGTGCTGATGGACCGGTTTTATCCGGAACTGAAAACCAATTACGTGATCGTGAACAACGAGCAAAGCGGCCGGCAACTGGCAGCCCACTTAATCAGAAGGGGGGGACGGAAAATTGCGATGCTGACTGCCGATACGCACCTTCTGGTCATGAAAAAACGCGCTGAAGGTTATCTCAAGGCCATCAAGAAAGCCAGTATTTCACCCGATCCCAGGCTAATCAAGGTGATCGGCAGGAAAAATTATACCGAAAATATTATTCTTGCGCTGGATGAATTGTTTGCCGAAATCCCGGATGTGGATAGCTTTTACTTCACCACACATTATCTGGCGCTGGAAACATTAAGGTATTTTGTCAGGCGCCATATTGATTACCGGGAAAAATTCAACATGGCCTGCTTTCACTATTCCGGTGCGATCGATTCACTGGATATTTTGGCACCCGAAATGGCTGTTTCGAGAATGCGGGTCGGGGAGATGGGAAAACAAGCGGTGAATATCCTGATGGAAAATATCAGAAAAGCAACCACGGAGGTCAGCGGGATCATGATCCGGAACTCCTTTGAGCCTGTAACAAAATTTAAAAAATAAACATGACTAAGCAGAATTTTTTTATGGGAACGTTTAACCGGTTAAGCAAAAATTAAAGAACACTAAAATGGAAAAACTAACACATGAATTGAGACGTTATTACGGATATTTCGATCGGGAGCTTCATGAGAATATTCTCCCTTACTGGATGAAATACGGCGTTGAAAAGAACGGTCACGGGTTTCATGGTGCTGTTGATCTGGATGGAAATCCGGTACCGTCGGCCAACAAGAGTTGTGTGTTGAACGCCCGGATCCTTTGGACTTTTTCGGCGGCAGCCCTGCCGGAGGGGAACAGCGGGTATGCCGAAATGGCCGACCGGGCCTGGCGTGTGGTGACCGGCGACTTTGAAGACCGGGAATTCGGCGGCTATTATATGGAACTAACGCCCGGCAACCAGGTGGCCAGTGATCTAAAGCACACCTATGTCCAGGCTTTTGTGCTTTACGCGTTTTGCAAATATTATGAATTTCGCCGGCAGGAACCTGTTCTGCAAAGGATCAGGGCCTTGTTCGAATTGCTGGAAGAGAAGGTAAAAGATCCCGCCTATGCCGGTTACCGCGAGTCGTTTACCCGGGATTGGAAGATTTACGGCGAGAACCGGATGGCCGACCATAACGAGCCCAAATCGATGAACAGCCACCTGCATGTTCTGGAGGCCTGGGCGGCGCTTTACAAGGTATGGAAGGATCCCCGGGTCAGATCGGGGCTTAAGGAAATGCTTAACCTGTTCCTGGATAAGATCATCCGCCGGGATGGTCATCTGGGAATTTTTTTTGATGATTCATTGAACGAGGTGGACGCATCGAGAGGAATCTGTTCGTTCGGTCATGAGATTGAAGGCTCATGGCTGTTGTGGGAAGCCGCGCAGATCCTCGGGGATCCGGAGATCATCGGAAAACTGCGTCCGGTCGTTGTGACGATGGTCGACAACTGCGAACGGGTGGCGCTGGATAAGGACGGCGGACTCTTTCTGGAATCGACCCGCTTCGGCAGCCATGTGAAGACCAACAAGCATTGGTGGCAACAGGCTGAAACGCTGGTGGGATTTATGAATGCGTTTGAAATCACAGGCGACCCGAAGTACTGGGAGAGTGTCAAATTGTCGTGGCGCTTCATCGACACCTGTCTGATTGATCATCAAAGAGGGGAATGGTATACCAAGCTCAACCGGTTGGGAGTTCCGTATCTGGTTGAACCGGCCGATGACCCTTCTCCCTATTACCGGAATGACCGGAAGATCGATCCCTGGAAATGCCCGTACCATAACGGGCGTGCCATGATGGAGGTGATGCAGCGGATCAGCCTGATCATCGGGAATCAGGAAAAGTTGAAAACACGCTCAAACATAAAGAATGATGAATAAAGTGCTGCTGCGATGTACGCTGGCTTCGGCTTTGGGAGGTCTGCTGTTCGGATACGATACCGTGATCATTAACGGCGCCATGCTTGATCTGGTCCGCTATTTTCAGCTTACTCCCGCCATTCAGGGCTGGACGGTAAGCTCTGCACTGGTAGGATGTATTCTGGGGACCATCCTGATCGGCAAACCCGGTGACCTGTACGGTGCAAAACGGTTACTGCAGCTTTTGTCTGTGTTGTTTTTTATATCGTCGGCCGGATGCGCAGTGGCAGAAAGGATCAGTGCGTTTATCGGATACCGGTTCATCGGCGGACTAGCCATAGGAGGAGCTTCCGTGCTTTGCCCGGTTTACATTTCCGAAATCGCGCCGCCCAAATACAGGGGGCTGCTTGCTTCGACCTTCCAACTGGCGATCGTGACCGGGATCCTGATGTCTTTAATTTCCAATTACCTGTTGATGAACGTGGGCGAATCAAACTGGCGCTGGATGCTTTTCAGTGGGGCAGTGCCGGCTGTTGTCTTTTTCCTGATGCTGTTGTTTATCCGGAAAAGCCCCCGGTGGCTGGTCAAAAAAGGAAGGATCGAAGAAGCAAAGAGAAATATTGAAGACCTGTCGTCGCATGAAATCGACACGGAGCAGACCATTGCCGAAATTCAGGAATCGATACAAACAGAGGATGCCGCCAAACGCGTGAATATCTTTAAAAAACCGTACCGGAAAATCACCTTCATCGGGATATTCGTAGGCATATTCAGTCAACTGACCGGTATCGGGGTCGTGTTTTATTATTCATCACAAATTTTCAGCATTGCCGGCTTTTCGAACGATACGTCCATGTCTCAAAGCGTGATTCTGGGGGTGACCAACCTGGTATTTACCCTGCTGGCCATGATCATGATTGATCGGGTGGGAAGAAAGAAACTGTTGCTGACGGGACAAATGGGGATGGTTGTCATGCTGGGCTTGTTTGGTTACGGACTTCTTACGGGTAGTATAACCGGTTACTGGCTGGTGGCGCTGCTCGTTGCGTATATCGGGTTCTTTGCTTCATCGCAGGGGGTGGTCGTGTGGGTGTTGTTGTCGGAAATGTTCCCCAACCTGATCCGGGCCAGGGGAGCTTCCATCGGTTCGTTTGCAAACTGGATCGTCAGTGCGGCCCTTAATTTCTTCTTCCCGGTGGTGATCGGCTTTTTCGGGAGTACACAGGCTGCACAGCAGACGGGAATGAGTTATGCCTTTATTTTTCTTTCGGTGGTGACGTTCACCGGATTTCTCTATCTGAAGAAACACCTGATCGAAACAAAGGGAAAAACCCTGGAGCAGATCGAAAAAGAAGTGCTTTGTTAAGTTGTTCACCTACAAAAAAAAGATAATGAATGGATATGAACGGATCAGCGCGGCACTGAAAGGTGAGCCGGCCGATCAGATACCGGTCATGCTGCATAATTTTATGGCAGCGGCTAACGAAATGAATATAACGATGGGACAGTTCAGGGAGAGTCCCGGGCTAATCGCGGATACGTTTAAATACTCGGTCGAAAAATACGGGCTGGACGGGGTGCTGGTCGATCTGGACACGGTCACTCTTGCCGGAAGCGCGGGCGTTCCGGTTGATTTCCCTGAAGATTCGCCGGCACGATGTCACCGGGGAATACTGGATTCGCTCGACAACCTGAAAAATTTAAAGACGGTGAAGGTGGAAGACTACAGGTATATTCAGATCTGGCTGGAAGCCGTCCGGCTGCTGAAGGAGTATTTCGGAGACGAGATCCTGATCCGCGGTAACTGTGACCAGGCTCCGTTTTCCCTGGCAAGCATGATCCGGGGCACGGAACCCTGGATGACCGACTTGTATCTGGCCGATCCTTCGGAGCTGAATGAGCTCCTGGAATATTGTACCGGTATCACTTGTCAGTTCATCCGCCTGATGGCTCAGACCGGTGCACACATGGTGTCTAACGGCGACAGTCCCGCAGGACCTGAGATGATCTCTCCCGAACTGTACGTACAGTATGCCTTGCCTTTTGAAAAAAAAGTGGTAGATGAAGCGCACAGGGCCGGACTGACCTATACGCTCCATATCTGCGGAAACACGGAATTAATCCTGGATCAGATGATCCGTACAGGGGCAGATGCGTTTGAAATCGACTACAAAACTCCTGTACAAAACGCATTTGACGTGTTAAAAGACAAAGCCGTGTTTACAGGCAATATCGATCCGAGTGGTGTTTTGGCGTTGGGAATACCAAGCCTGGTCAGGAAAAAAACGACCGAACTGCTGGATGTATTTTCCAAAACAAACCGTTTTATCGCGAATTCAGGATGTGCGCTGCCATCCTCCACACCGGAAGAAAACATCAGGGCTTTTATTGAAACTGTAAGGACGTACCG
>CAZOYZ010000201.1:4854-8911 GCA_964584045.1 uncultured Prolixibacteraceae bacterium
CCCGTGAACTTAAAATTCCTTCCGGTATTTTGCAGGAATGTTATTTTATCTATATTTGTAGTATAGTATAGTACAGTATGGATTATCGGAAAACAATGCCTGCAATTAAGATTGATAAAACATTAAAGACGCCTGTTTATCAGCAAATTATTAATTCGGTATTGGCACATATCGAAGATGGTAATCTGGTTCTTGGTGCACAACTTCCTTCCATTAATCAGGTTGCCGGTGATTACCATCTGGCCCGTGAGACCGTTGTTAAGGCGTTTAAGATCCTTCAGGAGCAAGGGATCATTCATCCGGTTCACGGGAAAGGATACTTTATTTCGTCGCTCCGGTTCCAGGTTCAAAACCGGCTTTTTGTTCTGTTCGACACCTTCAGTTCCTATAAGGAGGTGATTTATCATGCCATCCAGAAACACGCAGGGCCGGATTCTTTTATTGACATCTATTTCCATCATTACAATTTCAGGGTTTTTGAGCGGGCAATCGCTGACAGTATCGGGAAGTACCAGTCGTACGTGATCATCCCGATCGAAAACGAGCGTTTGGATGAGGTTCTGGATAAGTTGCCTCATGATAAGCTATATCTGCTGGATATTAAACCACAGGCTTCACCGGTCTGTTACTCCGGAGTTTTTCAGGATTTTGAGCAGGATATCTTTCATGCGCTTAACTCGGTGGTCATGCTGTGCCGGAAATACCGCAAACTCATCCTCGTGTTCCGGAATCAGATTACGGATCCCCCGGCAGGCATTGTGGAAGGCTTCAACCGCTTTTGTAAATTGAACAATTTCGATTCATCGGTTCTCCGGACACCCTTGAAAAAGCAGAAACCCGTGAAGGGTGAGGCTTACGTGATCATTGACGATGAAGATCTGGTTTATCTGGTCGAAAAAGCAAGGGATCTTGGTTTAACCCTCGGAAGTGACCTGGGGCTCGTTTCCTACAACGAGACATCCCTGAAAAAGATCGCGGCCTGCGGACTGTCTGTGATCTCGACCGACTTTGCCGTCATGGGTAAAAAGATCGCGGAAATGGTGACCGGCAGAAAGAAGGAAGTGATATACAATCCGTTCCGGTTTATTGACCGGGGATCATTTTAGATAACAACCATAATCAACTAAACAGATGAACTCAAGAGAAAGATTTTGTTTGACTGTTAACCATAAGCAGCCCGACCGCATCGTGGTTGACCTGGGTTCCACTGCCGTGACGGGTATTCATGCATTCGCAGTGGAAAAATTGCGGGAGTACTATGGACTGGAGTCCCGTCCGGTCAGGGTGATTGAACCTTATCAGATGCTTGGCCGGATCGACGACGATCTGATCGAAGCCATGGGGATCGACGTGATCGGCGCCTGGGGTATGAACAATATGTTTGGTATTTATAACCATGAGCCACTGAAGGAACTGACGACTTTCTGGGGACAAACGGTCCTGGTTCCGGAAGGGTTTAATACCATTTACGATGCCAACGGTGATTTGCTGATCTGCCCGGAGGGGGATGTTTCTGTCGCTCCTTCGGCCAGGATGCCGGAGGCCGGTTATTTTTTTGACGCGATCATCAGGCAGGAGCCGATTGATGAAGAAAAACTGAATGTGCAGGATAATCTGGAAGAGTTCACGCCGGTGTCGGAAAGCGAGCTGGCATTTTGGAAGAAAACCGTTGTAAATGCCAGGCATACCGGTAAGGCAGTCATTGCCGGCCTGGGTGGTACGGCCTTGGGTGATATTGCCCTGGTTCCGGGCTTACAGGTCAAACATCCGAAAGGTATTCGTGATATTGCCGAGTGGTACATGAGTACCATCATGCGTCCGGATTATATCAAAGGGATCTTTGAGAGGCAAACTGAAATAGCTCTGGAAAATTTCCGTCGTTTGCACGAGGTGATTGGCGACGATCTGGATGCTGTTTTTATATGCGGCACGGACTTCGGCACGCAGGAATCCACTTTTTGCGGACCCGGGCAGTTCGATGAGTTGTGGCTGCCCTTTTACCGGCGTATCAACGACTGGGTTCATACCCATACCAACTGGAAAACCTTCAAACACTCGTGCGGAGCTGTCGAATCGTTTATGCCCCGCTTTATCGAAGCCGGCTTTGACATCATCAATCCCGTGCAGTTGTCGGCAAAGGGAATGGACCCGGCCCATCTGAAAAGAACTTACGGAAAAGACCTGGTTTTTTGGGGTGGCGGAGTGGACACCCAGAAGACCCTGCCATACGGCACTCCGGAACAGGTCCGTGAAGAGGTGCTCAGACTGTGTGAGATACTCGGAAAGGATGGCGGTTTTGTGTTTAACACGGTGCATAACATCCAGGCCAACGTGCCGGTCGAAAATATCGTGGCCATGATCGATGCGGTGAAAGAATTTAAATAACCTAAATACCTGTTTATGATGAAATTTAAGACAATCAAGTTACTGGCCCTTTCGCTTTTGATTGCGACGGAAGTTTCTGCAAAAGAGTATCACGTTTCGGTACAGGGAGATAACCGGAATGACGGTTCGGTTTCAAAGCCGTTCCGTACGATTAGTCAGGCAGCGCAAACCGCGATGCCCGGCGATGTGATCACCGTTCATACCGGGGTTTACCGTGAGCAGATCACGCCGCCCCGCGGAGGAAATTCAGATGCTGAGCGGATCGTTTACCAGGCTGCTCCGGGTGAAAAGGTAGAAATTAAAGGTTCGGAGGTGATCAAAGACTGGAAAAAACTGGACCATGACACCTGGGTGGTGAAAATACCGAATACCTTTTTCGGGAAATTCAATCCGTATGCCGATACCATTCATGGAGACTGGTTCACACCCCGGCCCAGAGGCCGGAAATACCATACCGGTGCGGTCTATCTGAACGGCGACTGGCTGATGGAAGCTGCCGGTAAGGAAGAGGTCATGCGTCCGGCCGGCGAAAAAGATCCGCTCTGGTGGACGGAGGTCGATGAGACGACCACCACGATCTGGGCGCAGTTTAAAAATGCCGATCCCAATCAGGAAACAGTGGAGATCAACGTCAGACAGACTATTTTTTATCCGGATAGACCTTTTATTCACTTTATTACCCTTCGTGGTTTTGTCATGCAGCATGCGGCTACGAACTGGGCGCCTCCTACAGCCGAACAAATGGGGCTGGTCGGGACACACTGGAGCGGAGGGTGGATCATCGAAAACAATGTTGTTCAGTATTCCAAGTGCGTCGGTATTGCATTAGGCAAATACGGAGACGAATTTGACAACCGGGATACCGAATCGGCCGAGGGCTACGTCGGGACCATTAACCGGGCTCTGGCTTTTGGCTGGAATAAAGGAACCGTTGGGGGACATCTTGTGCAAAACAATACGATCGCTTACTGCGAACAGGCAGGGATTGTAGGCAGCATGGGTTGCGCGTTTAGTACGATCCGGGGAAATACGATCCACGATATCCATGTCCGGCGGTTATTTTCCGGGGCCGAAATGGCCGCGATCAAATTTCACGGGGCCGTCGATGTGGAGATCATGAACAACCGGATCTACCGGACTTGTCTCGGTGTGTGGCTCGACTGGATGGCACAGGGCGCGCAGGTGGAAAATAACCTGATGTACGACAACTCATTGGATATCTTCCTCGAAGTGGATCATGGTCCCATGCTGGTGAGCAATAACATTTTACTCTCGAAAACCAGCCTCCTGATGAATTCGTCCGGCGCCGCGTTTGTACACAATATTTTCGCCGGGAAAATGAATGTGATCGCTTATGATGCACGTCTGACCCCTTATCATAAGCCTCACTCGACCTTCGTGGAAGACTTGCATGACAATCCCGGGGGAGATCATCGTTTTATCAATAACTTGTTTGTAGATGGCGGAAATGCCAGTCAATATTATAAAGCCCTGCTTCCCGTGGTTTTTGAAGGTAACGTATTTACCAAAGGATCGAAACGACCTCTGTCTGCAAACCCGGATCAGCGATCGGCTGAACTCAGCGGGGAAGTCAAAAATAAGAAAGAAGAAGCTGCCATAGAAAAAAATACGCTTGACAAACCTGATTTTGACGCACAGGCCGGCTTAATCA
>CAZOYZ010000202.1:0-2852 GCA_964584045.1 uncultured Prolixibacteraceae bacterium
TTTCTTCAATGGAACGTCCGGACAGAATATCCCGGACATCCTGTTCCCCGTCAATAAAGGTGAGCAATCGGGCCAGTTCTACAGAGGAACTTACCCATCCTCCGGCGGCACCCAAAAGTTCGATCGGGTTACCACCGTTCGATTTTTCCACGAGTACCCCGGAACCATCCCATTCGGGAATGACTTCGCTCCCTGCATGTTCATAGTAACATACTTCGTTGGGAAACCTGTCTTTGCGGTAACTGCTGCCAAGATGCATGTCCGTGATCCCGTTCGGGATCAAGATTTTTTTCCGGATGTAATCTTCGTAAGGTTCACCCGCGACGGTACTGATGACGTCACCTAAAAACATATATCCCATATTGGAATAATAAGAACGGCTTCCGGGCGAAAAGGATAAACGCGTTTTAGCGATGAATTTGTAATAGGTATCGAGGGTCGCAGGCGGTAAATCGCCGACTTTTTCAGCGATCGCCAGGGAGTTAAATGCCGGATCGCCTGCTCTTTGAGTCCATCCCCCGGAGTGCGCCAGCAAATGTCTCACGGTGATGTGATAGATCCGCTTGTCAACAACCTCATCCAGCGCAGGATTTCTGATGATGCCTTCCGGACCAAATACCTGATCGTCCAATGACAGCTTTTTATCCTCTGTCAGCTTCATCACTGCGACTGCCGTAATTAATTTGGAAATACTGGCCAACCGGAACAGACTTCCCGGCTTTACCCTGTTCAGACTGTCATCGGCCACACCAAATCCCTGGGCATATACAAGCCGGTCATTTTTGATAATGGCCACCGAAACTCCTTTTAAATTCCATTGAGTCATGAAACGGCCAATCTGTTTTTCTGCATAAGAAGAATCAGAAAAACCGCCGGCTTCATTGGTCAACCTGCCGTTGAGCCCCGGCTGCTCCGCCCGGTAACCTGCCGGCATTCGCCCTGTGGTCTGGTAACTTCTTGATCCAAAAGAAAATACCAGTATCAAAACAAGAGATGAACACTTTAAAAACTTCATATGACAAATGTAAACCGTGTTGTTTATATTTGTAAATTACCTATTAAATCGTTCACTGAACCACAATGATGTTGATCAAGATAACGCTCAATACCGTCAATAATCTTCAGAGGCATGACCGGGTCAATAAAGATCGCCGTTCCCACCTGAACTGCCGATGAACCCGCGAGGATGAATTCAATGGCATCCGTGGCATTCATAATACCGCCCATTCCGATCACGGGGATCCTGACCGCATGATAGACCTGCCATACCATTCGTAAAGCTACCGGCTTGATAGCGGGTCCGGAGAGGCCTCCTGTGACCGTCGAAAGCAACGGCCGACGGGTCTCTGCATCAACAGCCATTCCCAGCAAGGTATTCACCAGCGATACGCTGTCGGCACCTTCGCTTTCCACAGCCCGCGCGATTTCGGCAATATCCGTGACATTCGGCGAAAGCTTGACGATCAGGGTTTTACGGTATGCTTTTCTGACCGCCTTCACGACCCGCCCTGCTGATACGCAGCTCACCCCGAAAGCCATACCGCCTTCTTTGACGTTCGGACAGCTGATGTTGAGCTCAATCGCAGGAATTTTATCCAGTTCATTGATTTTCTCCGCTAATTCCACATACTCCTCGACGGTAGACCCGTTCACGTTAACAATAAAATTAGTGGGAATATTTTCAATGCGGGGATAGATATTTTTTATAAAATTGTCAACCCCTTTGTTCTGGAGTCCGACCGCATTCAGCATACCGGAGGCTGTTTCCGCCATCCTTGGATAATCGTTACCTTCTCTGGGTTTAAGCGTCGTGCCCTTCATCACAACCCCTCCCAATTGTGACAGATCGATGAAGTCTGCTATTTCTTCACCAAATCCACACGTTCCGGATGCCGTCAGTACCGGGTTTTTAAGGAACAGGTCTTTTATCGTTACACTTAATTGTGCCATGTCAGCTCATTAATATTAAATACAGGCCCTTCCGTACACACGCATTTATTACCCGATGTCGTTTTTTCAACACAGCACAGGCATACGCCAAAACCGCAGGCCATCAGATTTTCAAGGGAGACTTCACAAAAAATGCCGGCTGCGCGTGCGTCTTTGGCCACTGCTTTCATCATGGGTGCCGGCCCGCATGCGTAAATTTTATCAAATCCCTGTAATTTACTTTTGTATACCGGATGATCGGTTACATAGCCTTTTTCCCCTAAAGTGCCATCTTCGGTGGTAAAATAAAATCGTCCGTAATGCCGGTACTGATCAACAGAGATGTGATCATTCCGGCTTTTTGCTCCCAGCAAAACATGGACCTGCTCCGGATCAAGACCGCACATTTTCAGTAAAAACAACATCGGGGCCACCCCGCTTCCCCCGCCTATAAGCAATACCTTATCGACAACAGACGGCAGGGTGAATCCTTTACCCAACGGCAATATAATACTGATTTTTTCTCCCGGTTCACAGGTCGTTAAAACTTTCGATCCGCGTCCCAGGATTTTCACCAATAATGAAAGACTTCTTTTTTCCGGATCTGCATCCATCACCGAAAACGGCCTCCTCAAAAAAACTTCCGGGGCCCGTTTAATTTCCACATTTACAAACTGCCCCGGGACCATCTGCGGCAGTTCTGCCTCTGACTGCAGTACCAAACGGAAATTATCATGATTAAGCGGGGTATTTTCAATGAGCAACAGCTCACGGATCGTTTTTTTCATTTCATTCAAAACATTTACGCTCATTCCTCCTTCATTCGCTATTTTGATCACAAATATAGGGAAAAATTACTTGGAGGGAATGTATTGCCCGAAAGTTTGGTCGCTGTAAAAAATGACGATCGATTCAATTTCCCG
>CAZOYZ010000202.1:2952-8897 GCA_964584045.1 uncultured Prolixibacteraceae bacterium
TGCAGAATATGAGTCACGTTGGAACGCTGAACCCCAATGTGATCAGCAAATTCTGAGGAGGAAATCCCCTTGTATTCCATAAAACGCCTGATCCGGTTATTCATAACGACCTCATTTTAATCCGTCAAATCAAAAACATGCTGTTAATAATGTAAATACAACTTTTTACAAATTTAAAGCATCTGATTCACTTTTCAAAACACAAATGTGAACTATTTAGAATTCATTTTTGTAAATCACTCCAATGGATTGATCCTGTTTCCATCTAAATAAATTGGAGAATAACTTTAATCAAATCTTATAATCGACTAATATATAGTGTTTTATAATGCTATTATTCGATGATTTCTGACAGATCATGCATACTTGAAAAAATCAATTAAACAAAAAACGAAAATTACAGCATATAAAATACTGATTATAAGAACTTTATTGCGTTGTATAAAATTAAAAATTTCGTATTTCACAGTGATTTAGAATTTTGAATTCACCCCTCCCCTTTTGCGTATTTTTTGATTCTGCGAATGCTTCCATTTGTAAAATTTACAACAAACAACAGGATATTTTCATGTCTTTGATGATTTACTTTTGTTAATTCGGGTTTTTAAAAGGCTCCGTACTCTTAATGTCCGTAATTTTGGCCGGATCAAGTCAATTCGTGTTGAAGTTTCATTATATTCGTTTGTTTTTATTGTTTTCGGTTATGCGTGGTATTTCAGAGGGAGTTTTAATGGTCACCGGCATCATCCTGATCGTTGAGATCCTGGCCTATCTTGGAATAATTCAGCTGGTACGGGGAAAATTATGGAAAAGAAGGGTCAGTGTGCTTTATTGGTCTGCGACGATGGTCCTTATCACATTCTGGCTGATTGCTTTTCTGGATCCGGAGAAAATCAGGCGGACAATCGATTACAGGTTCTTTTATTTTATTATTTTCACCTGGACGCTGAATTTTGTTCCCAAGGCTTTATGGTCTGTTTTCTTCATCTTTTCATTACCCTTCAGGCTCCTGAAAAACAAGATCTGCTCCGAAGTAATCTTGTTAAGTGGCCTGGTACTCGGTACAGGTGTCATGTTTACGCTTGGTTTAGGGATACTTGCCGGGAAGAAAGTCATCCGCACAGAAGAAATTGAGTTGAAGATCCCTGCGCTTCCTGAAGGATTAAATGGTCTGAAGGTTGTCCAGCTTTCTGATCTTCATCTTGGCGGGATGGGAAATGATCGTTTTTTACGTCGTTGTGTGAACCGTATTAATTCAATGGAGCCCGACCTGATCCTCTTTACCGGAGATATGGTCAATAATTATCATCAGGAAATCGACGGATTTAAAGGTCAACTGAAAGCTTTACGTGCGCGCTACGGTAAATTTGCCGTTTTGGGGAATCATGATTATGGCGATTATACGAATTGGGATTCGCCCGCGGATAAAGAAAGAAATTTTAGCCTGATCCTGGAGAAGATCCGCGACAGCGGCTTCCGGTTATTGCTGAATCAATCCTCACAAGTGCGCGTTGGCGATACATGCCTGTATATCGTTGGTGTGGAAAACTGGGGGCATCCTCCTTTTCCCCAATATGCACGTCTGGACTCCGCGTTAAAAGACGTGCCGGCCAAATCCTTCCGGATACTGATGACCCATGATCCCGCGCATTGGAGCGATCAGATCCGGGGAAAGACAGACATTCCGTTTACGCTTTCCGGTCATACGCACGGAGGACAAACAGGGTTGAAAATCGCAGGTATGGAGTTTAGTCCCATCTGGCTTACAGAAAATAGATGGGGCGGTCTGTACAAGGAAAACGGTCAGTTTCTCTATGTGAACAGGGGTATTGGCTGCGTCGGGCTTCCTGCCCGGATCGACATGCCCCCCGAGATCACTGTTTTTACATTATCCCAAAAATGAAGTAAAAACAATAACCGTACCGGTTCCTGCCTGCGCCTACAGGAAATCAAAATTGATCATCAGTAAAAATTCAAACCGGAAGTTCCGGTAACCGGCCCGGTATGTTCCTCTCAATCCGGCAGAAACGGGGGCTGGCAGACGCAACAGGTGTCCGTCGGCTGTGATTTCCGTGCCGGCCGCATTCAGCGTGGTGGCGATGGTCCCTGCTTTTGTGCCGTTTTTGTAAAGGATTGATTCCAATCGTGAGAAATCGTAAAACAGGGAAGCCCGCAACCGTTTCAGAAAGAAAAGCCTCCCCAGGCTCCTGTCCGGGTAGCAAAGCGGCATCATGTAATCTGCTCCGAATGTATAAAGCTCTTTGTTTTGAAAACGGCTGAAGCCTCGGGGAAACCGCACGGCATCCGAAAAAGTAAGCTGTTTACCTGCATTTTTTTGCTGGTATCCGTTATAGATGCGGATGCCGTGATTGCGTGACAATCCCGGAACATACAGGGAAACTTCTGCCGCTTTCAGGTCACCTACCGGCGTTCCTCCGGCAGGACTGTGCCGGTAGGTTAAATCGACCGTCTGCCCCCATTCGGGCAAAAGATCGAGTTCAGCTTTGCGGATCACATTTTGAAAGAACAGGCGGTAATCCATTGAATGATAGAATCCTTCATAGATATCCGGATGCGTAGCGGCTTCCTGCATGATCTTTTCGTAGTTGTACTTGATCTCCGGCTGAAAAAACTGACTGTATTTTCCGTTGCTGAATGAAAAGGGTACCCGCACGTTCACATTCCACGTCAGCTCTTTCCACGTATAGGGATGGCTGACCGTATCCCGGCCTTCAACGGTGTAGTAGATCGATTTTCTTTTGCCGTAGCTGAATTCGGTCCGAAATACCGGGGAAAGGCCGGAATATTCAAATTCGGCTTTATATTTACCGGTATGCTCAGCCGGATCATACTCGTAACCCAGCAACGTATTTGCTGTTCCAAGCTTGTTTTGGGACAGGAATGAGATACCAGGCTTTACCTGGTAATCGTTGATGTTGATGAACAACGGAGCCCAGCTGTGAAAATTAAATAAATGCGCCAGTTTCCGGTAAGGCCTTACCTCATAGCCATCATCATCCGAAACACTCAGATCCGGAACAGTATCTTCCTGCGCAGCCAGCGAATCAGCCAGCGGGTAGGTTGCAACCCTCATTTTTTCTGCGGAGATCCCGCAACTTTCCGACAATTCCTGTACGGCCACTGCATACCCGTTGGAAGAATAATTGCTGAAAAACAGCCTGTTGCCTGAAACGGACGGATAATCGGCCCCGAATGGCACGGTGGTTATTCCCATGGTTTGACGGGTCGACAAATCGAGACAGAAAATATTATCGGTTCCTGTCTGTGCTGATACATAATAGAGCTTGCCGTCGTTGAATTCAGGGTTACAAAGGTCATGATAACCCGGTTGGGTCAGCATGCCGAATTCCCCGTTTCCGATGCGAAGAGACCCCAGATACTTGCCTTTGGGTGCAAGCGCGACAAAGTAAAGCATCGTTGAAGAAGAGTTCCAGGCCGGGGTGAAGAAATAGCGGTTATCGGGTGTGGAATACCCTTTTATCTTTTCACCGGTCTCCATATTAAAAATGCCGATCTGATAATTGTTCGCGAAATCAGTCTCCACGGCGGCAAAAGTCTTTCCGTCCGGAGCAATGACCGGGCTGAGGAGATTATGCCGATAACGGAACTCTTTTTTCTCTCCGGTACGCATGTCGTAACTGACGATGACTGCCGGACTGGCGTGGGCCCACCTGATGTCGGGGCGCTGTTCCGCCCAAATGATCAGACTGCCTGTAACAGAAAGCGATTCTTCCAGGACAAAACCGGGCGTGAATACCACTGTTTCCTTTCCCTTTACTACTTTGACGATCCTGTCGATATCGTCCCGGCTTTCTTTCAGCGCGATAAACGATGAATCAGACAAGGCGCTCAGATATTTATAATTTGTGTAGCTGCGCGGCTCTGGGCTGATATTCCTGTACCCGGAAGTCTTCAGTGAATCCACTTCTCTTTTCCATTCTTCTGCATAATCGCGAAAGACCCGGTCATAAAGTTCTTCCTTGCGGAATCCTGTTTTTTGTTTGAGAAGCCGGTTCACCGGATTCAAAGAAAGCAGTTTGCCTGCCAATTCTTCCAGCACATCCGACCAAAGTTCAGGCCCGTACTGTTTGCGGACAGCCCCGGTAAACCAGTATCCGAATTTATAGCGGTTGGGCACGAAGTCCCTGAGAGAGCCCAGTGAAGCCTTATCATACGAAAAAAGTCCCTTCTCCACAAGCTGCGCTTTGTTTTCCATTAAAAAGGCCGGTAACCTGCCACGCCCGGTGTGTGTCAGCGCCGTTTCGGTCATTACCGCATCCCCTTCAATAAACCAAAATGGCAAATAAGCGCCGGTGACAACTGCGGCCGCCTGTTCCCCGAATAAGACCCGGAACATCGCGGGTAACTCCGACTGGATCTTATCCATCTGCACAACATGCCTGAATTCATGGATGGCCAGTTGCTCAAGCCAGTCCTGTCCATACATTTGCTGATTCGGCGTCGTATAAAATTCAGCTCTTTTGGGAGACCAGGCTACCATACCGTTCGACGTGACGGTATGGGTGTGCAGTATGACCGATATTTTTTTGGGCGGATGGCCGAGTGTCTGATAGCCGTATGGATAGACCTTTTCCATTACACCGGCTAATTTCATGGCTTTTTGTTCATATTCCGCGGGAAAAATTAACTGAAAATTTCTGGTTTTCAGTTCTTTCCATTGGATATTCGCAGGATCTTCACCCGTGGAATAATATTGGGCGGACACAAACAATCTTCCCAACAGCAGAGCCAGGGCCAAAACGACTATCTGACGCATAACCTACCTTATAAAAATGAAGCAGAAATATAAGCAAAGACATTGAATAAACATGAATAATATGGTACTTTTACAAAGGATTATGGAATGATTTTTGAAAGTTTTCAACTAGTTTATCCGAAGAATTTATGGAAATTAAAATAAACTTAAGATCATTATGGCTCCTTGTGCCGGTGATGTTGTTCACATCGTGTGTAACGCCATATCAGACGATAACCATAGAAACGGCGCGGCCTTCGCAGGCTCTTTTGCCTGAACACATCGCCAGTCTGACACTCATGAACCGAAGTATTTCGAAAGAATTTCGTGATTTCCATGCAGACAGCCTTCAGCGTTATTTTTATTCCCGGAATTTTAATATTAACTCCGTTGTTCTCGACAGTACTGCCGCTGACACGACGTTAAAAGTGCTTGGCGAGTTGCTGTTTGAATCGGGACGTTATGACGTCGTTATCCCGAAAGACCGGAATTTTGCGCGTGACCTCAAATTTTTCAGGGTGCCTGATGAATTGGACTGGGATGAAGTACGTCATATCTGTGATGAATTTCAAACCGATGCATTACTGGTCATGGAACGCTTCTTTAACAAGTTGATCACTAAATATACGATACATCCTGCCATGCCCGGATATGAAGAATATGTTTCAGCCTCGATCGATTCGAAATATGATGCGGTTGTGAAAATATACGATCCTGTCAAAAAAGAGATCGTGCGGCAGCTTGTTGTTGCCGATACCATCTCCTGGTCTGACAGTGATCTGTCGACACGGGCTTTGTTTGCCAAACTTCCGTCTTTAAAGGAATGCCTTGTTCAAACCGGGATTCAGGTAGCCCTGGATCTGGATAGTAAATTATCGCCTGAATGGATCAGGGACAAAAGGGGCTACTTTGTGATCGGGAAGGATGATGTTGCCCGCGTAAGCAAATGGGTCGATCAAAACGACTGGCAGTCTGCCTACGATTATTGGCTGGCTTTTGCCGGTTCCGGAAACAAAGCGGTAAAAAGCAAAGCCCAGTTCAATCTGGCGCTTGCCAGCGAGATGCTCGGAAATATCGACGCCGCCATCCGGTGGGCCAATGAATCCTATCGTTCCAGGTACCACACGCAAACTGAAAAATACCTGTATAAGCTGGGAACAAGAAAAAA
>CAZOYZ010000203.1:0-8891 GCA_964584045.1 uncultured Prolixibacteraceae bacterium
TATGAAACGGGAGAGAAAAAAGCTTATGAGACAATCATATTCGTCCGTATTCCCGCTCGCCGGTTATTGAAATGACCGTCATAAAACAGATCGTCGAACCGGAAGAAATGGACAAAGCGGCAGTTGTTTTTTTATCAGCAAATTATTCATAAACTTGTTATACGAAACGTTTTTTTGGGAATTCAGTTTTATGCCTTATAAGGATAACCGGAAAAATGGCTGAATGGCTTTTGCTAGATAAGACGGACGCAGGTTCATACTGGAAAGAGGTATGGATAAAATTTAAGAATGGCGATACCAGTGCATTCAACCTGATTTATGACCAACATGTTCATTTTTTGCATAGTTATGGCAGCAAGATGACGCCCGATCCTGAACTGGTCGAAGATGCCATTCAGGATTTATTCCTTTATCTTTTGCAAAAAAAAGAAAAACTTTCAGTCCCCGATTCGTTACGGTTTTACCTGCTGAAAGCGTTTAAGCGTATCTTGTTGGAAAAGATCAGAAAGGAAAAGAAATGGTTGAAAAAAAACGATCAGGATTTATCTCCTTTCGACTATTCAATTGAATTTGATTCTTCTTCTTTGGACAACGAAAGAGAAAAAAAAATTGGGTTGATCGAAGAACTGATCCAACAACTTGACTCGCGCAAAAAGGAAGTCATTTTTTTAAAATTTTATAGCGGGCTGACTTATGAGGAGATTGGAAATGTGGTAGGGATCCAGGCGTCTTCAGCCAAAAAATTGGTGTACCGGACGATCACTTCCTTCAGGGACATTCTGAAACCCAAAATGATCGGACTGTTCATGGCCTTTGTCCGGTCTTCTGCGAAAAACACCCCGGTTCCGCACGAATGATACAGGTAAAGAAAATTTTTTGAAAATCGTTCATTTTTTTTGTCCACCATTTTAAAATTTCGCTACTGTACTATAAACGTGTTGCCGATCTATGGAAGACATCCGCAAATATATCGATCATCCCTTGTTTTTTAAATGGGTGTATGACCCGGACGAAAATGTCAATGCATACTGGAGTTGTTATCTGGAGAAACACCCCGAAGAAAAGGAGTCCCTTTTGGAACTGAAAAAGGAATTAGGTTTGCTTCACATTCCGGGACGGACACTTTCGGAAGAAAAGAAAAAAATCCTCTCAAAAAAAATAGCCGGTCAGATCAGCGGAGAGTACAAAAGAGTCAGGATTGTCAAGACCGTAAAGCTCTTTTTGAATTATGCGGCGCTGGCCGTTTTGTTCATGGCGATTGGTGCAGTCCTGATGTATTATTTTCAAAGAGAGGAATCTCTGTTTGATGAGCTTACGCTGCTCAATGTGCCGGAAATCTACCCGGAAAAACCAACGCTGGTGCTTTCAGATGGTTCAAATATCAACCTGAAAAAAACGGAATCTTCGGTCGATTATGCGTCCGGTGAGCATATTGTAGTAAATGAAGACAGTATCATCCCGGTTTCACCGAACGGCCGTAACGACGGTACTGGCATTAACCAGCTTGTGGTTCCGTACGGCAGCCGGGCCAAAGTGGTGTTGAGCGATCAGTCGGTGGTCTGGCTGAACGCCGGCAGTCGTCTGCTTTATCCTTCCGTTTTTTCAGGCGGGAGGCGGGAAGTTATTCTTTTCGGAGAAGCTTTTTTTCAGGTCGAAAAAGACGAAACAGCCCCTTTCATTGTGAAAACTATCGATTACCGGATCAGGGTGCTGGGTACTCAATTTAATGTATCGGCTTATCCGGGTGATGCGGTTAGTCAGACCGTTCTTACCGAAGGAAGTATTCAACTGGATCTGAGTCGCGGGAGCTGGCCGGAAAGGGGAGTGGTGCTGAGGCCAAATGAACTGTTCTCGCTTCATAAAAGGGACAGGGAGACGAAAATTCAAAGGGTACAACCCGAAGAATATATTTTATGGAAGGATGGAATTCTTAACTTCAGGAATGAAGACCTTAGCCTGGTGCTCAAAAAGATCGAACGCTTTTACAACATCCGGATCAAACTGGATAACCCTCTGGATAGTTCTGTCAAAATTGACGGGAAACTTGATCTGAAAGAGAATAAATATGAAGTGCTTCATTACATTTCCAAAGTAGCAAAACGGAAGTACGTGGAGGTAAGCGAGCGTTATTTTTTGATAGAATGAGATGTCGTGTAAAAAATAGCGGGTATGAGCCAACATACCCGCTATTTGAAGACAATTAACTGATCGGACGGATCAGCTAACGGATTTATAACAATAAACTTAACAAAGTTATGAAAAAAAAACTGTTTCCGGCTCCTCTCCTGAAGGGGTGGAGTAAAAAAATGCTTAGGATTATGAGACTAACCTTCATTTTAGTGTGTTGCATGACTTTTTATGCGGCGGCCAGCTCGTATTCTCAAACTACGAAACTGAGCCTGAGCACAAAAAATTCGACCATTGTTGATCTGATCCGGGATATTGAGGCCCGGAGTAAGTTTGTTTTTTTATATCAGGCCGGAGACCTTAATCTGGACAAGCGCATAAATGCGGATTTTAAAAATGCCACCATTCAGGAAATCCTGGATGTCGTTTTAAAAGATGAAGGCGTTTCCTATGAAGTCTTTGACAGGCAGATCCTGATCACGAAAGAAGCTTTCGCTTTTAACCGTGTGATGCAGCAGCCGCGCAACTTGTCGGGAGTAGTGACCGATAAGACCGGCCAGCCAATCCCAGGCGTTTCCATTATCATAAAAGGTACAGCCAGCGGGACAATCACAAATGTTGAGGGCAGATATGTCCTTTCAAATGTTACCGCCGACGCGATTCTTCAGTTCTCATTTGTGGGAATGAAAACCCGGGAAATTGCAGCCGCTGACAAGAATACGATTGATGTGGTTCTGGAGGAGGAAACGATCGGACTGGAAGAGGTCGTGGCCATCGGGTATGGAAGGCAATCCCGAAAAACGTTAACTACGGCAATTTCAAAATATGAGCCGGGTGAATTGTCAAATATCCCCATCAACACCGTAGGAGACGGACTAAAAGGGAAAATTTCAGGAGTTCACGTGTATAGTCGCTCCGGGCAACCGGGTCAATCGCCGGATATCCGGATCAGGGGTGGTTCTTCTATCCAGAAAAGCAATGAGCCGTTAGTATTAATTGACGGGTTCGAAAGAAGTTTAGCGGACGTGAACCCGCAGGATATCGAGTCGATCGAGGCGCTGAAAGATGCGGCAGCAACGTCAATTTATGGTGCCAGAGGCTCTAATGGTGTCGTTTTGGTAACGACGAAACGTGGAAGTCTGGATACCAGACCCCAGATTAGTTTTGAAGCAAATCTAAGTCATCAAAATATTGAAAGGTACTATGAACGGGTGAACTCTGAGCAGTTTCTTACTTTGTCAAGGCCGGGACTTGCACGAAGCCCAAACCCCGGCTGGCTGACAACAAAAGGATATGCAGCAAGCACCAATAATGATGAAGATTCTTTTATCGGATTACATTACCTGGCAGCAGGCGAGACCCCTCCCGAAGGCTGGAAAACCATGCCCGATCCGTTGGATCCGGCTAAAACTCTGGTTTTTGTAGATAATGATCTTGCAGATGTGATATTTAATCCGGCGTTCAGGCAGAACTATTATCTGAGTGCTTCGGGCGGATCGGAGAGCATAAAATATTCGGGCGGTATTGGGTATACTGATGATGAAGGTGTGGCGCTTTCAACGGGTTGGAGACGATTTACGGCACGCGCAAATACCGATATCATTATTTCAAAAAAGTTGTCTGTTTCAACCGATTTTGACTTTGTGGAAACCCATCCTCAGGATTATTCCAGCCAGAATAACGGGATTTCACGTCAGGCTATGGGAGCGCCCACTCAAAAGATTTATATGGAAGACGGTACGCCGGCGAGAGGATATAATGCCACTTCAACTGCTCCTTTATTCTGGGATTATATTTACCACCGGGATCAGGTTGTAAGGAGCTTTAGTATAGGAACAAGCCTGAAATACAATGTTACCGATCACTTAAATGCTTCTGTGGCAGGGACACATTTTATAAAGAACACTCAATTCGATGGTTTTCAGAGAGCAAATGTTTTCAATAGCCTGAGACCTGCAACGAGTACTTTCAGTGAGACGGTGATTGATCAGGTTGAGGGATTGCTGAATTATACCCGGTCGGTCAGGGACCACAACTTCACCATACTTGCGGGTATGTCTTACCGGGGTGTGAATAACAAAAGTCTTTCAGCCGAAGCTCAGGGAGCAGCCTCCGATAAAGTCATGACCTTGAATGTAGCTCCTGAAAAGACAGAAGCCAGCACAACTTTAAGTGATGAAGTATTAGTCGGGATGTTCGGAAGGGTGACCTATGACTTTAAACAAAAATACTTGTTTTCCGCTTCGGTCAGAAGGGACGGTTCATCCCGTTTTGGCGCCGATAACAAATGGGGTGTATTTCCCAGCTTTTCGGCAGCGTGGAATGTTTCCGATGAAAGCTTCTTTAAGAATCAGCGAACAATTTCCAACCTGAAAGTCCGGTCAAGTATTGGACAAACAGGAAATAACTCTATCGGACTTTATACCGCTCAGGGTGCATATTCGCTTTCGTATGTCTACGAGGGAAATGCGGGGATAAGAAATACCACGATGCCGAACAGGGGACTTACCTGGGAAACGACCACTCAGTGGGATTGTGGGATTGACATGGGCCTTTTTGACAACAGGGTGAAAATGATTGCGGATTATTATGATAAAAGAACCAGGAATCTCCTGTTCAGTGTACCTTTGCCAAACACGTCCGGATTCAGCAGTATTGAATCGAACGTGGGAACAGTCAAATTCTATGGCTATGATATCGAACTGTCAACCGTCAATGTAAAATCAAACAATTTTAGCTGGACGACCACTTTCACCGTAAGCGGAAACAAAAATGTGGTATTGAAGTTGCCGGACAACGGGCGTGATAAAAACCGGATCGGCGGATGGGTCGTCCCTGACGGAAAGGATTTCGGAGGGATCGCTGAAGGGGAATCCCTGTACCGGATCTGGGGGTTCAAAATCGATCATATCATTGATAGTGAAGAAGAAGCAGCAAATGCCCGTTGGGATTACTGGGCACAGGGCTGGGATCCCGTGACCAAAAAGAAAACACTGGGAAGGAAATTTCCAGGTGACTATGAATGGTGCGACCGGGATGGCGATGGTAAAATAACGGAATATGACCAGTTTGAGTTGGGAAAATCAGTTCCTCATACCGTTGGGGGACTTGGCAACACCTTTACCTATAAAAACTTCACGTTGAGAGTCTATATGGATTATGCGTTGGGACATTCGCAACTGGATGAACAATTTGGCTATAGCATGATGAGTACATTTAATAATAACGTCGCGATGCCTGTCCAGATTCTGGATGCCTGGAAACAACCCGGCGATGCTGCAAAAACCAAGTGGGCACGTTTTGCTCCGCACGATACCAATGAAGGCAGAAACTACAGGCGGGTAAGCGACGCACGGCTTTTTAAAAACGATTTTCTCTGTATCCGGGAAGTATCCCTGAATTATGAGATTCCGACCCGCTTAGTCAACAAATGGGGCATCAGGGATCTCCATGTATATCTTTCAGGTAATAACCTGCACTATTTTACCGAGGTACTGGCAACTCCTCCCGACTATTCTTCAGAAGTAAATTCTTCGGATGTGGGATATCCTCCTGTCAGAAAGATCACTTTAGGGTTCAAGATCAATTTCTAACATTTAAATTTCTAAAAGGATGAAACGGATTATTAATATCTTATTGATATCGGCAGTCATACTGTTCGGCTCCTCCTGTGATGATTTGCTTGATATTTCACCTGAAAGCAGCATTACCGTCGCTTCGATGTGGGAAAGTCCGGAAGATGCAATGGGTGCTTTATATGGTGCGTATGACCAATTTCGTTCGGCATACGGGGGAAATTACCATAACTGGGGTGATTACCGTACCGGGTTTTACGGTGATGGTGTTCAGCCCGGATCGTTTACTAAAGCAAATCTTTGGAATAATACATTAGTTCCCGATGATACCGGTTGTGACTGGGGATCAACCTATACGATGATTAACGACTGCAACCTCATTTTAAAGTATGTTCCTGAAATCGAATTTACAAATACGAACGATAAGAATTTCATACTCGGGAATACCTATTTTCTACGTGCTTTTGCCTATTTCTGTATTGCGCGGATATGGGGAGATGCTCCGGTTTTGCTTAACCCGCATGAATCGGCAACACAGGAAGGCATGTTCCCTGACCGGGATCCTGTGGAAGAAGTGTTTGCGCAGGCGGAATCGGATATTGAACAAGCAGTAAGCTTGATACCCGACGCGTATATCAAAGGAAAAGGGACGGCGTCGAAAGAGACTGCCAATATGCTAAAGGCCGATATCTACTTATGGAGGGCAAAAGTGAACGGAAAGGATGTTCTGAACAAAGCCGGCGAAGCGATCGACTATGTCCTTGGAAGCAGCAGATATTCCTTGGTAAGCAACTACCAGGATGTATTTGATGATGACAGCAATAATGAGCTGATGTTGTCCATTATTTATGATTTGAACGAAACCACAAGAAACGAAGGATTTATTCAGCCAACAGCAAATGTTCCTGCCGCTATTCAAAATAACCCGGTAGCTGTTCAAAGCGGGACCAACTGGTACAATATAACGACGGCGTACCGCGATTTTTTAAAGGAGAATCCGGGCGACTCCAGACTTGCTGTCAACGCTGCCGAATATACTTATGTTTCGGGAGGAACAGAGAAATATTATCTCTGGGTGGACAAATACAAAGGCACTTTGGTTTCGGGGACAAGGATATTTGATTCGGACTACCGGGTTTATCGTTTTGCAGAAGCGATTCTTTTTAAGGCAGAAATTTTAAATGAATCGGGTCAGACAGCGCAGGCTGTTCAGCAATTAAATAAAATTGCAAAGAGAGCTTATGGTGTCGATCAGTATTACCCGCAGACATTAACAAAAGCCGAAGTGGATGATCTTATCCTGGATGAACGGATCAAAGAGTTTTCAACAGAGGGTAAGGCATGGTTTGATATCATCAGATTTGGCAAAGCTTTCGAACGGATCGCCTCCTTGCAGGGAAAGGAAAATCTTCAAAACATTCTCTTGTGGCCTGTGTCATATGATTCAATGAACAGGAACAGTAACATCACGCAAACTCCAGGCTACGAATAGTAATTTTCTGCTGTCATCCGTTTGCCGGATGACAGCAGAAAATTCACCACTATACCCATCAATAAAATAGCATGAAACTGATAAATAACTTCAATGCTCATTTCTTTTTCTTACTAATCCTTTTTTCTGCAGGTTCGTGCAGGATAAATCACGCTGATTGTCTTGGCGGTATTGAAAAATCGGTCGTATGGACCGCCGGAGAAAACAACGTCGACGGCTACCGGATACCGGGGATCGTCGTCACGGATAAAGGCACAGTTCTGGCTTTTGCAGAAGAACGCCCCGTATTTGGAGACGAAGACCCGAAATCAATCGTCCTGAAAAGGAGTAAGGACGGGGGAAAAAGCTGGTCAGATAACCGCTGTATTGAAAAATGCGATGGTAGTTATTGGGCGGCAAACTCAGACAAAATTGATCCTTTGGATGTAAAGGAAAAAAAAGAGGTATGGACAAACGTTGCACCGCTGATCGACAAGGAAACCGGGCGGATATTCTTCTTTTATGCTTTAAGCGAAGGAGCGGTCGCAGGTCAAAATCTCCAGCGGTATACGAAAGTATTTTACAAATACAGTGATGATGACGGGGTGAACTGGTCGGAACGTTCGGAGATAACCGATATTTTGAATGCAAAAGAAGACGGTACTCCGAATGAAGACGCGAACGGAGCCCGGATAACCGATGCGAATGGTTTTTCGTGTGATTATCTCGGCAGGGCTTTCCATATGCCCGGACCCGGACACGCGATACAATTATCGGGCGGCAGGCTGTTGCTCCAGGTGTGGAACAGGACGGCGCTGGGGGTGCTAAACAAAGGGGAGATTCCGGTAGCAGAGCGGAAATACGGGATTTGTACAATTTACAGCGACGATCATGGCGGATCGTGGCATTATGGTTCAGCATTCGGACATGACGGGATGAATATGAATGAATCGAGGATGGCAGAATTGTCGAACGGAGATGTCTATATAAATGCCCGTTACGTGAGTACGAGATCCGGTAGCCCGGATAATCACCGGATCACAGCAATCAGCCATGATAAAGGTCTGACATGGTCTGATATTCATATCGATACAAATTTTCCGTCGACGAGTCCCTGCGATGGAGGACTAATTGCATTTATGGATAAAGGGAAAGAAAGGAATATCCTTTTATACAGTAAAAATGAATCTCCCGGAAAGAGATGTAATCTGGTAGTACGGATGAGTTCTGATGAAGGTAAAAGCTGGCCTGTGGTGAAAGTGATTGATCAGGGCCCGGCTTTGTACAGTGATCTGGCGATTTTGCCGGATAACACCATTCTTCTTATTTACGAGACCGGAAAAAATAGCCCTGTTTATTGTGCTCGGTTTAAACTTAAATGGTTAACAGACAACTAAAAAAAGCTGAACACATCGATGAACAATGACCATAGGCGATTGTCCAAATTTTTAGGGTTATTTCTGTTTTTTGAGAGTGCGGATTGAACTTCTGTGTTGCAAAACGTACTCCGGATAAATGGAAAGAAATTAAAACTTATCCTGAATGAAAGGGAAGAAAATCCATAGAATGATATTATTTTAGATGCTCCGGGAAGAATTTTAACATATGCAGTTCAGAAACAACTCAAATTATATTTCTTTCTATGAATTATTCTGACAGTAAGACGTCCGGCCGACGCGATTTTTTGAAGCTTTCGCTGATAGGAGGAATATCCGTAT
>CAZOYZ010000204.1:0-5914 GCA_964584045.1 uncultured Prolixibacteraceae bacterium
AACTTAATTGGGGAAAATCTGTTATTACACCAATTGTTGTAACTTAACGGGAAAAACTTACAAATGAGGATAGCCACTTATAATGTGAACGGAGTCAACGGACGACTGCCGGTATTGTTACGCTGGCTGACTGAAACTGCGCCTGATATCGTTTGCCTGCAGGAACTGAAGGCTCCCCAGGAAAAATTTCCGCTGACAGCCATACAGGAAGCCGGCTATCAGGCCATCTGGCATGGACAGAAAAGCTGGAACGGGGTAGCGATCATGGCCCGCAACGAGCAACCCGTAGAATTGCGGCGCGTGCTTCCCGGTGATCCCGAAGACGTCCACAGCCGTTATATTGAAGCCCTGGTGAACGGTATTCTTGTTTGCTGCCTTTACTTGCCTAACGGCAATCCGGCTCCCGGACCAAAATTCGACTATAAGCTAAAATGGTTCGAACGCTTGACGGCCCATGCGGCAGGACTTCTTGCTTCGGCCCAACCGGTCGTGATGGTTGGCGATTACAACGTGATCCCCACCGAACTGGATGTTTACAGACCCGACGGCTGGCTGAAAGACGCGCTGTTTTTGCCTGAGGTCCGCCTGGCTTTCAAAAATCTGGTAGAACAGGGATGGACTGATGCGCTGCGAAAAATCTACCCGACCGAACGGATCTACACTTTCTGGGATTATTTCAGGAACGCCTACGGCCGCAATGCGGGATTGCGCATTGATCATTTTCTGTTAAGTCCGCAGATCAGCGCCAGACTGACCACAGCCGGCGTTGATCACACGGTCCGGGGATGGGAAAAATCGAGCGATCACGCCCCCGTCTGGATCGAATTAATTGACAACTGAATACCGTCAATCTTAATATTCAGTTAAATTAGTAACAGTTTAAATTTGTAGTTCGACAAATTCTTTACTTTTGCACGCGTTTTTTATGAGGCTGCCCCAAAAGCCCTTCTCTTTATGTCATTGATGGTAAAATTCTACCTGGAAACAGGTACACACGTAAATCCGGCATGACAAGGGAGAGTTTTTAGACAACCCCGGTAATTTTAATTTTTTCAGATAACCTAATGTTGATGCAGGAATGGAGAAATTGCTGTTTGAAGGATTCAATCTGCTTGCGATTTTAGCGATACTGAGTATTCCCTTTTTAAAGACAAAAGGAAAAGGAATTCTTGCGTTAGGCTTCCTTACCGTGTTGACTGTGATGAGCAGCATGTTAGCGCTGCTTGTTTTCCTGAATGGACCCGTGGAAATGAATTACCCCGGATCGTGGGTTACCGGAGAAATTCCGGTCCGGATCGACTATCTTGCCGCCTGGTTCATGTTTATCATCAGTTTTACCTTTTTTACCGGCGGATGGTATGGGTTCAGGTACCTGAAACCGCAAATTTCAAGATACAGTGACCATATCACCTTGCATATCATCGCATTTCTGTTGGTTTACACGTCACTGATCGATCTGTGCACCATCCAAAACAGCCTGGTGATGCTGGTCGTATGGGAAATTATGGCTTTGTCATGCTTTATCGTGATCATTTTTGAACATGAGAAGAAGGAAACACTAAAGGCAGGGATCAATTTTCTGATCCAGTCGCACATCTGCATCCTTTTCCTCACCATGGCCTTCATGTGGGTGAAAATTAAAACCGGTTCGTTCGACTTCAATGCTATTACCAAATTCACGTCTGTACAACCTGTCCTGTCTGGCATCGGACTATTCGCCTTTTTCTTTTTCGGTTTCGCGGTCAAGGCCGGGTTTGTGCCTTTTCACACCTGGCTTCCTCTTGCCCATCCCGCTGCCCCCGCTCATATCTCCGGGATCATGTCGGGGGTGATCATCAAAATCGGGATTTACGGGATATTACGTATTTTGACACTGATCAGAACAGATATGGTTGCCATCGGCTATTTCATACTGTTCTTCAGCGTGATAACAGGCTTATATGGCGTGATGCTGGCCATCGTACAGCATAACCTCAAAAAACTGCTGGCTTATCACAGCATCGAGAATATCGGTATTATCGGTATGGGTATTGGCCTGGGATGCCTCGGCCTGGGATATGATTCCCAGGTATTGGCGGTAGCCGGATTTGGAGGCGCCCTGTTGCACACCCTCAACCATTCTTTATTTAAGTCGTTACTTTTCTTTGGCGCAGGAAATGTTTACCTTATCCGGCACACGCTCAACATTGAGGCACTCGGCGGATTAATAAGACGAATTCCGCATACGGCTTATTTGTTCCTGATCGGTGCCCTGGCTATTTGCGGATTACCTCCTTTTAACGGCTTTGTATCCGAGTTCTTTATCTACAGCGGATTATTCAACGGGCTGTCGTCCGACCTGTTCCCTTTTATTCTGGTCATGCTGTTCTCAATCCTCGCTTTAGTCCTGATCGGAGGTTTGGCGCTGATCTGTTTCACCAAAGCTTTTGGAATTGTATTTCTGGGAAGTACCAGAGGCAAGACACAGGGCATGGAGCATGAAGCACGGAGCATAGCGGAGACCGGAGACGGGAGACCGGAAACCGGAGAAGTTCAGGAGGAAGCAAAACAGGTCTGGCCATTGTACCTGATCGCAGCAGCGATCGTATTTGTCGGTCTGTTCCCGTTTCTGCTGAACCAGCCGCTTGGAAAAACGATTGCCCTTTATATTCCTGAGATGACACCCGCAACTTACCTGAAAATCCAGGATTTACTTGACAGTTTAACTAAGATTGGCTGGATTTCGTCAGGTTTTGTTGGAATGAGCGCGTTCATCTGGTTCATACGTACCAGGGTGTTATCGCATCGTGAGCAACGCACAGGCACCACCTGGGGATGCGGGTATACCGGTGAAACCGCGAAAATGCAATATACGGCTTCCTCGTTCATCCGGAACTACAGGAAACTGGCTGAACCTGTTTTGCTGATCCGGAAACACAAGAGCGACGCGAAAGGCCTTTATCCGAAACAGATCAGCCAGGAAACACATCCGGGCGACCGGATCGAGGCGCTTTTGATCGACAAACCGTTACTGTTCGCCAGAAGACTCCTTAGCAAGTTCGTGTTCCTTCAGAACGGCAACATCCAGGCTTATATTTTGTACGGCTTTATCTTTGTCAGCCTGGCTGTCCTTTTACCTGTCATCATTGATACGTTAGAAATTTTTATAGAATTCCTAAATCACTTGTAGGATGATCAGCTATATCCTTATCATTTTAACGAGTTTATTTTTCACCGGGATTGTGAACCGGACCAAAAGTACAGCTTCAGGGCGCAAAGGTCCGGGGATCTTTCAGCCCGTGAAAGATGTCGTCCGGCTGTGGAAGAAAGGTTCCGTGTACAGTTCAACGACCGGCTTTATCTTCCGGCTCGCCCCCAGCGTTTATATTGCTTCCGTGTTGATGGCTATGCTGATGATCCCGCATGGAAATCATCCCGGCATGATCTCATTCAAGGGCGACTTTGTCATGTTTGCCTATCTGTTGGCGCTGGGAAAGTTCCTGATGATTGTCTCGGCACTGGACACCGGAAGCAGCTTCGAGGGGATGGGAGCAAGCAGGGAGGCACTGTATTCGATGCTTGCGGAGCCGGCGTTTTTTGTCCTGCTTGGTTCTTTTGCTCTTTTTACCGGACAAACTTCTTTTCACGGGATCTTCAGTTCCCTGCATTATGGCTCATATGTTTCGTATTTGTTGGGGGGACTCGCCACTTTCGTATTAATTTTCATCGCAATGACCGAAAACAGCCGCATGCCGGTCGACGACCCTAAGACCCATCTGGAACTGACAATGATCCATGAAGTCATGGTACTGGATCACAGTGGGTTCGACCTGGGACTGATCCTGTATACCAGCTATCTGAAATTCGCCATGTACGGAGCTGTTATCTCCAATTTTTTTATCGGGCAACTGCCGTATCCGCTTTCGATCCCGACCTTCTTTGCCGTTCAGATTGGCTTTGCTGTGGCCGTCGGGATGATCGAATCGTTCATGGCCCGGTTCAGGCTGGGGCACAATCCCCAGTTCATTTTTATACTCACATCGGTGTCGTCACTCCTGTTTTTTGGAGTATTGCTTGTTTTAGGTAAATTTATTTGACATGACAGATATCCTCTTAATCGCCTTTTCCATGTCACTGCTTTACGTCAGCATCGCAAACAGGCTGCTGACCTACCTTCACATCCTGGTTTTCCAGGGATTGATCCTGTTTGGCGTAACTTACCTGACGCTGACCCACGTGAATCATCTCAACCTGGCATTCATCATGCTGGAAACGATTGTATTTAAAGCGGTGGCTGTTCCCTGGTTTATCAATTATCTGATCAGGCGCAACGAAATTACCAGGGAAGCTGAGCCCTACCTGCCCAACTTCGTATCGCTGATCATTGTCTCCCTCATCTTTGTGATCACGATCATCCTTTCGCATTCCATTCGGGAGGAAAACCTCGATAAAACTTATTTTGTAGTGGCTTTGTCCACGCTGTTCACGGGTCTGTACCTGATCATATCACGAAAGAAGATCATCACCCATGTAATCGGCTATCTGATCATCGAAAATGGGGTATTCATCCTGTCGCTGGCGGTCGGCAATGAAATGCCCATGCTGGTGAACCTGGGTATCATGCTCGACATTTTTGCCAGTGTGCTGATCCTTGGAATATTCTTCAACAAGATCGGAGATGTCTTGAAAAATCCGGATGTAAACCTTTTACGCAACCTCAAAGACTGAATTTAATGATGACGGGTATCTTTTTGACAGGAACTTTACTACTTGGCGTGGGATTATTTTTTAACCGGAATACGGTCATAAATTATTTATTTCTGATCATTTACCTGGCTCTGCTATGGTTTTTCAGCATCGGCCAGTTCGGCGAAATGAACAACATTCAGCTTGACTTTTTTAAGCCCGACGCGTTGGGTGTATTGATGCTGTTGACCATTGGAGTGGTCAGCGTACCGGCCTTCTGGCATGGATACCGGTACATTGCCACCCACGATGAAACCCCCAAATCAAGAGGTATCTTCTTCGCGGCAATGGTCATGCTCATTTCAGCCTGTTCAGTGGCTTATATCGCCAATCACATTGCCGTGATCTGGATCTTTACTGAAATAACGACCCTCAGCGCATCAGCCTTAATTTACCACCACCGAAATATCCGGGCGCTGGAAGGAGTCTGGAAATATGTCTTCCTGTGTGCCATCAGCATCACTTTCATCTATATCGGTATTCTTTTCCTGAGCCTTTCCATCAAAGATACCGGAATTGAAGATCTTTCGTTCGATTCGTTGTATGCGAATGCGTCCAAACTAAACCCTTTTTGGCTGAAGCTGGCATTCCTGTTCATCTTTACTGGTTTTACCGCTAAACTCGGGCTTGTTCCCATGTACACGGCCGGCGTTGATGCCAAAGATAAGGCTCCTGCACCTGCCGGAGCCCTTTTGGCAAGTGTCCTGATGAACGTCGGGTTTGTAGGGATTTACCGGCTTTACGCCATTTTCTCCGGAACCCCTTTACGGTCATGGGCCGGCACCGTGATGATCGTTGCAGCGGTGCTTTCCGTGTTCGTCGCCACGGTTTACATGACCCGGATCAAAAATATCAAGCGCATGTTTGCCTATTCGGGAATCGAACACATGGGTCTGGTGATCCTGGCGCTCGCCGCAGGGGGAATCGGTACTTATGCCGCGATCCTGCATATTATACTTCATTCGTTTGTCAAATCCAGCCTTTTCTTTCAGTTCAATCAGATTTACCGGGTTTACCAAAGTAAAAGTATCTATGACGTAGGAAGTTATTTTAAATACAATAAAGCCGGTGCGATCGTGGTCCTCCTGGGTTTTTTCTCAGCAACAGCCATGCCTCCGTCGGGCCTTTTCGTCAGTGAATTCATGATCTTCCAATCCATGTTCGAAGCACACCACATCCTGATCCTGGC
>CAZOYZ010000204.1:6014-8877 GCA_964584045.1 uncultured Prolixibacteraceae bacterium
GGCAAGGTCAAACTGATCTGTTGCATCGCCGACGATGATCTGCACGGGATCTTTGTCTCCTCAACAACCGTCGAAGGAAATTCCGAACTTGAATCATTTACGGCTCATCACCACAACTTTGAGAAGTTTGAAAGGGAGATCCACGAAAACTTCGGGATCAGATATCAGGACCATCCCTGGTTAAAGCCGGTACGGTATGCCCATAACCGCGCCAATCCTGGTGAAAGAATTGAAAATTATCCGTTTTTCAAGTCCGGCAGCGAAGAACTGCATGAGGTTGGGGTCGGACCCATCCATGCCGGAGTGATTGAACCCGGACATTTTCGCTTCATTTGCAACGGGGAGCAGATCATGTATCTCGAAATCCAATTGGGGTACCAGCACCGGGGCATCGAGCAGTTATTCCTGCAAAAGAAAAGACTTGCTGAACGGACCACGCTGGCCGAAAACATCGCCGGCGATACCACGGTCGGTCATACTACCGCCTTTGCAAACCTCTGGGAAAGCCTGTGCGGATACACACCCGACCGGTCGTTGAAGTTCGCCCGCACCCTGGCACTGGAACTTGAAAGGATGGCTATCCATACCGGCGACCTGTCGGCGATATGCGCCGATATGGCCTATCAACTGGGTAATGCGGTCTATGGACGGTTGCGGACACCGATCATCAATTTCTTTCAGGAATGGGGAGGTAACCGGCTTGCCAAAGGCCTGATCCGGGCCGGAAAGATCAACTATCCTTTTAATCAGGAACTTGCGGCAAGGCTCCAGGAAGTATTGGATGCATACGAACCGCATTTCACAGAGATGACCGAAAAACTGTTCAAGCTTCCCAGCGCCCTTTCACGAATGGAGAAAACCGGCGTGGTCAGTTATGAACAAGTCCGGGAGATCGGGACCGTGGGAATGGCGGCGCGTATGAGCGGGCTGTGCCGGGACATCCGGCTGTCACATCCGCACGACCTGTATGGAAGTACGATCGTCCACACGCCGGTGATCAAACACCATGGCGATGTGTATTCGAGAGCACAGATCCGGAAAGAAGAAATCCTGCAGTCGATGGCTTATGCCCGGAAATTACTGACAGAAGTTCCCGGGTTTATAAACCCTGAAAATTTTTCCCTGTCACCGGGGAAAGAACTTTTCGCGGTTTCGCTGGTCGAAGGCTGGCGCGGCGAGATTTGCCATTGCGCCGTCACCGGAGAGGACGGCAATCTGATTGCCTATAAGATCAAGGATCCTTCCTTTCACAACTGGATGGCACTGGCGCAGGCAGTCAGGAATAATGAGATATCGGATTTCCCGATTTGCAACAAAAGTTTTAATTTATCCTATTGCGGACACGATTTATAAAGAAAAATTCATCTCATCATGCTGGATAATCTTAAAATCTTATGGCACCAGGGAAAACAATTCATCCCTGACGTCACAAAAGCGAAAGTCCCGGGCATATTCCGGGGCAGACCGGTTATCACCAGACAAAAGGTTGACGAAGAAGCGCTGCAGGAGATCTGTCCCACCCGGGCCATCGCCGGTAATCCGGTGCGGATTGATCTTGGAAGATGCACATTTTGCGGAGAATGCGCGGTTCAATTCCCGGATAAGATCCGTTTCACCACCGACTATAAAATTTCAACAAACGAAAGGGACAAGCTGATCATCGCCGAAGGTGACCAGCAGCCCGTGACAGTGGATCCGGCCTTAGTCCGCAAGGAGATACATCGTTTGTTCGGCCACTCGTTAAAACTAAGGCAGGTGTCGGCAGCAGGGGACAACAGCTGTGAATGGGAGCTGAACGCTTCCAACAACGTACAGTTCGACATGAGCCGGTTCGGGATCGATTTTGTCGCCTCGCCAAGGCATGCCGACGGCATTGTGATCACAGGTCCCATTTCCGCGAACATGGCCGGGTCACTTGAAATCTGCTATCATGCCGTACCTGATCCGAAGATCATCATCCTGGCCGGTACCGATGCCATCAGCGGAGGTATTTTTGAAGGCAGTCCGGCCCTCGACCGCAGCTTCCTTGAAAAGTATCCGGTCGACCTGTATATACCCGGAAATCCGGTACACCCGCTGACGTTTATCAACGGGATACTAAGCCTGATCAAAAAGCCAAAAAGAGGATGACGGAGCCGCTTATTTTATGCAGATGAATAAAAATTTCGTCGTCTGTCTCAGATAATCTGCATTTTACTTTTTAATTTTGTCCTGACACGAATAATCACATGGATCGGATGCATACCAGCAACAAAGGAAATGATGAAAAAGACAACTATACTTTTCATGCTTCTTGCATTTTTAAATTCATGTAAAGATGAAACTACCGAAAATACCGAGGCCCTTATTTTAAAAATGAGTTTCGAGTTCGGCGATGTTTCTTTTGAGGAAAATCAAGGAACGATTCATGCTCAGGAAAACACCAACCTAAAAAAACTGATACCAACGATTGAAATATCGGAGGGAGCAGTCGTTTATCCTCCGTCAAAAACGATCACTGATTTTTCAGAGCCGGTCGATTATACGGTAACCTCGGAAGATCAAAAGCAGATCAGCTATTATACGGTTTCGGTACTGCTTCCTATTGTAAAATTCATTGTTTTTGATTGCACCAACAGATCATCCGAAAATCCAGCGCCGCAACCAGCCTCCGGTGTAAACATCTCTGTATTTAAAGATGTCTCCGGTGAAAAACAGTTGATCGATGAATTAACCACTGATTTAAAGGGAGAAGCTTTTTTGTATGGGTATAAAAATCAGGAGTATTATTTTTTAGCAGTTAAGGACGGGGCCACGAACATCCTCGGTGGATATGTTGTTAATGGAATTTTCAAAAGCCAGGAGGAGATCGACAATTATCCTG
>CAZOYZ010000205.1:0-8874 GCA_964584045.1 uncultured Prolixibacteraceae bacterium
CTATGATTGATTTGATCGTAAGAAGCTGGCCCGAATAACGGCATTCAAAACATACGCAGGTTCTCACTCCGGCCTTCTTCACGGCTTCTTCCACTGCCAGACAATCTTCCCAGGTCAAGGCCACAGGCTTTTCAATGATCAGATGCTTTCCGTATTCTGCTGCCAAAACAGCCTGCCTGGCATGATCAGCCGGGTAACTGCAAATGGATACCACATCAATGGACGGATCGGCCAGCATTTGCTTCAGATCGGTGTAACAACATATTTTTCCGCCATGTCTGGTGCTGATTTCTTCCGCATCAAGTTTGCGGGATGAAAACAGAGCGGTCACCTCTGCATAAGATGTCTTGTTTATGGCCTCAATATGGGCGCCTGCGACCCAACTGTAACCAATGACTCCTACATGGTATTTCTTCATAAGTTTGGATTTTTATAAGATATAGTTTCACAGTAATGTCAATCCCTTTCCGTGTTGTACCAATTAAACATCCTTTCCTGATTCCCCTTCATTCATTTATCTGATTTATTACCCGGTAATGCGTAATACACCACGTAAAGATATGCATCCTGAGTTTATGGTGATACCCTATTCCGGCCAAGTAGTTACCAATGCCAATTAAAAATACGGAAATAATTAGTAAAACAATGCCTGCCCATAGACAGACACGGGTTTTCCGGTTGACCAGCGTCCACTCTTTCAACCACAGTCCCCCAAAAGTTACTGAAAATAATGGTGGCTGACATGTGGATTGACCAGCTTGCAAAGGAAAAACTTCCCATTTTTGTTTCGTCCATCCCATAAAAGAAAAATTGCCCGTACTACATTAAACCGCTAAGTGTTGTCATAAAATAATTACGAACCAAAATCTTTGAGGCACCAATTCCATAATCTCTATATGATTTATTTTTAACCATATAAATCATGCTATAGACAAAGTTCGTTGTAAATTCCCCTCCCAGTGCCAAGATAAGCGTAGGGGTATTTACAAAAACAGCTGCGGTCCCTGCTTTGATAGCTTCCGTGGAAATTGACTTTTCGGCATTAAAACTTCTGCCAACATATCTTCTTTAGCCTTCAGGCTTTGGTCGCTTTCACATACCAGCACTTCGGTCATGTATTTCCACCAGCGTTGCATAATTTCCGACTCTCCGAGCTTTCCAAACAACGCTTCATCTTCAACCTCGAAATACCCGAACAGGTACTCCGGGTTTTCATGAAGAAAAATGGAATAGTTTCTGACGCCATGTTCTTTTAGTTCTTGCTGAAGTTCAGGCCATACCGGATTATGCCTTCTTTTATATTCTCCTGATAACCCCGGCCTGGATTGGATCAGGAATGCTTTTCTTTTCATTTGTTTTTCGTTTTTGGAAAGCATTGCTGTTATTTATACTCTTCTGCCAGTTCTTTTGCCGTAACAAACCTGCCTCCGCGTTCCTTAAGCAGACGACAGAGAATATCAAATTGCGTTATGGCTTTGGTACCACAATTTTTTACGATAAATGGTAATGGTTTTACACTGCATTCTCCAAAGCTTATTGCTCCCCGGGGCATTGGATAAAATTCCCACGGATGCAGGTAAAAACAGAGCACCGGGCGTTTGCCGCGGGAGCTGACAAATGAATTAAAGAATCCACCCTCTTAGAAGGTGGACTTGAACTGCCCCTATAAGGGGCCAAAGTCGAGCGTTTGTTGCTCTTCTAAACGTTCTTGCTCTTCTTGATATTTGACGTTATCGTTTCAAAATATGACTTTCCATCAATGCATCCGGCAATGCATAAACCTGATCCGGGTTCGATATCAGGATCAGGTTATTTTTGTTTATCTTCAATATCAGAAAGTCTATAAAAATAGGTACTGATCGAATCCCGCCATTCTTCGGCAAGACCAACCTGTTGTCTCAGTTTATTTAAGACATGTTCATAGCGCTCATCATCGATCAGTCCTTTTAACGACTCCCATTGTTCCTGATAATTTTTTACCTGCTGCACCCCTTCATGATGTGAATCATAAATATGTTGAATGACCGTTTTTCCCGATTGTAAAACATGGGAATAAGGAACGTGATGGAAGAATAATAAAAGTTCATCCGGACATATATGTAGATCTTCATACATGGTGTGAACCGGTTCAAAATACTGCCCTGTGTAACCGGAACCTGTTACCATAGTCCTATCATAGCCAACACCCTGTTTGTCAGCCTTGTGAAAAGCCACCCGGTTTGCAGGTGCCGGGTAAAAGTGGCCGTCAGACCCCCTGCCACCTCCGCATATTACTCCAACTCCTAATGGGGATGTGTAGTTTTCATAGGTTTTCCAAGAGGTCAGCAGGATTTCGCTGATTACAGAAACCACCTTTTCAAGATGTCCGAAAGTCTGGACGATCCATTCACGGGTAATTTGTTCTGAAGAAAGATCAGGGTTCCAGGCCAATCTACCGTAACCATAGAAATTAGCCTGCGCCATGTGATGTCCGGTCCAGTTCAGATCACTGCCAATGTTTGCCACACCAGCGACACCACTGTATTTATACCGAAACAGGCTTCCGTCGATTATTTTTGTCAAAGTGGAATTAGGCCCTTGTGCATGTGTGTCGAAATTAAATATCTCTTTCCATTGCGGCACCAGGTAACATATGTGCTTATCCTGGCCGGTATATTCCTGGGTGATTTGCAATTCCAGAAATTGATTGGTTTCAGGCATTGCTCCGAATAAAGGTGAAACCGGTTCACGTACCTGGAAATCAATCGGGCCGTTTTTAATTTGTACCAAAGCATTGTCCGCAAATTGTCCATCCAAGGGCTGGAAAATCTCGTAGGCCTGAAAAGCTCTGTCCTGATTTAATTTCAGATCTTTCCCATAAACAAAAGCCCGCCATATTAATAAACCTCCGTATGGCTTCAGAGCATTTGCCAGCAGGTTAGCTCCTTCTGCATGATTTCTCCCATATTTTATCGGACCAGGCTGACCTTCAGAATCAGCCTTAATCAAGAATCCACCAAAATCCGGTATTTCTGAATAGATCTCCGCTACTTTATTCTTCCACCAATCCTGAACTTCCGGATTTAAAGGATCGGCATCATGAAGCTCTGAAATAAGAACCGGACTAAAAAAATTGACCGAGATATATAATTTGATGCCATAGCCACGAAAGACAGTAACAAGAGCTTTTAACTTGGGCAGGTATTCCGGGGTTAGTATTTTCCAGCCTTCCAACCCTTTTCCGGCCGTATTGACATTGTTTACTACTGTCCCGTTTAACCCGACGGAAGCCAACATTCGGGCATAGTCGACATACCGATTATCTATCTTAGGAAGTTCCTCCCAATTAAAAATCGATTCACCGGCATATCCGCGTTCAACGGAAGATCTTCCTTCAGAAATTTTACCGGGATTATCCCAGTGATTTAAAAGGCGAAGTTTAATTTTTGGATCCTCACAAAGGTTGAAATTTGAAATTGGTTCCTTCATCCGGATTAACCTGAGCAAATGAAAAGTTCCGTAAAGCAGGCCAATGTCACTTTTACCGGTTATAATAATGTTTTTGCCCGTGCTTACGATGATGAATCCTTCCTGACTGATGGAGCCATACTTTCCCTCCTCAATATTGATTCCATCCGGAAGATGGTCCGTGGTGCCGATAATAATACCACTCTGCATCTTTTGACTGACTATTTGAGGTTCGAAGCCTAGCATGCATTCTAATCCTGTTTTTAACTCATTGATCGAAGAATTGATGATGTCACTTTCTCCTGTTGGAAATATTGTCCGGCAATATTTTGAATATTCAGCCAATAATGCCGCATCTTCCAGTTTTTGATAACGTAACCAGGCTTTATAACCATTCTCTGCACTTAAGAAATCAACATGAATGATTGAGAGAATTAATACTGTGACAATTATTGAAATTTGCTTTTTCATAATTCATTTTGAAATGATTAGATAACTAACATACTAACACGAGTGAGCCTGCTTTGTCAAGCAGGCTCACATCCTTCCGGGTACGATCCTAATTATATCCCGGATTCTGTTCCAGTACAGCCCCGGTATTTCTTTCAATCTCACTAAAAGGGATTGGCCACAGATTATGGTGTTCCCTGATTTGGTCCCCGCAATATTCATTCAATCGGCTCATCCTGTCATAGCTGAGACCTAACCTGTTAAGTGTAGCGGTTCTGAATTCCTCCATCAAAAGTTCTCTTAATCGTTCATCCAGAATATAATCAATATTGATATCATCCGGATCGACAGGCGTAGCCTTGGCCCTGTTCCTGACAACATTGATATCGGCAGCGGCATTGATCTTGTCTGCTTTGCCAAGGTAGGCTTCGGCACGTAAAAGATATGTTTCGGCTAACCTGATCGCGTAAACATCCCGGTAGGTACGCTGGGCAGCACTTGACAATAACCCGATACTTTTATCCAGGAATAGTTCATCCGGATGTTTACCAGGTGTTGAAAATTTTGTGTACATAGCATACCAATATTGAGAATTGAGATTCGCAGCGCTGATCACACCATCGGCGACCATCCATTTACCGACGTGACTTGATGCCGGGTTTGTTACTTTCAAATCCCTGTAGACATTATACTGAGAATTCCGTATGTCATTGTTCCAATCGCTCTGCCATATCCCCTTATCAACATGTTGGGTCCACTTAATTGTACCAATCCCTCTTCCGCAATACTGGGTCAGGGGACCCTGGAACATCGCTTTCCCTTGCGGATCTTTCAGGGTCCAGTAATACGGGATGCATCTTCTTTCCAGTGCAAGTCCGCTATTTTCCCCACCGGTAACATTATACTCAAATTGCACAACCCAAATACCTTCCGTATTGCCCGCGGTCCTGTTTTGATTTTCACGCCTGAATAAATCAAAATACACATCACCGGGATCGTTTCTTTGTGATCCAAAACGTTCTGTCATCAGCGCAAAATCACTACTGTTAATAACCCGGCTTGCCGCGTTTATGGCATTATCCCATTGTTCCAATGCAATATAACATTCGGATAACAAATGATAAGCTGCGGCATTGCATATTCGTCCGGGTGCTTCCACTTCATCAGGTCCGGGCAAATTCTCAGCGGCAAATGTTAAATCACTGACACATTGTTGCCAGGTTTCATCTCGGGTGGCCCGGACAAAATCCCTCTTCGCCTCTTTAATTTCTTCCATAACAATTGGTACGCCTCCGTATAAACTGGCCAGGTAACGATATGCCCACCCCCTGAAAAACATGGCTTCCGCTTTGTACAGAGTTCGTTGATCATCTGTTAAGGTCGTCCCTTCATCATCAATCCGGCTAATGATCACGTTGGCATCAAAAATCTGCCGGTATAACTTTGTCCAGTAATATTCTACCCATGAAGCAGTCGGAAACAGCGAATTAACAGGCGAATTTTCTCCCTGGTTATACAACCGGTTAGGCACATAACCAACATCTCCGGTACCTATAAAGATCAGCCACCTGGTAAAGTCGCCAGCCACTTCAACGATGCTCCTCGCAACCTGGTGCAGCCTGGTTACAGCCTGTTTGAAATCGGAAGCTGTAACATATGAATTTTCGGTAGCTAAAAAATCGATCGGTTCTTCTTTTAGGATTTCTCTTTCGTCACAAGAAAACAGAAAGACAAAAAGAAATACACTGATAATATATTTATATCTTTTCATACTTATTTAATTTTAAAGTTCAAGTGTTAAACCCAGCGTGTAATTTGCCATAACGGGCCTCCCGCCAGATACTAATCCGAATCCGGTTTCAGGGTCCCAGCCTTCCCATCTGGTCCAGGTATGAATATTTTTCCCGCTCACGAATAATTTTAACCCTTGAATCTGGTAACGTTTGATTATTTTTGAAGGAACTGTATAAGACAATGAAATATCCTGTAGCCGTACAAAATTCCTCTGTACAGGAAGAATAGTCTGGAATGAGGAAGTATAGCCTAACCGCTCGTGTTTGGCATTGGGATTTTCAGGCATCCAGTAATCCCACATCATGGAATTTCCTTCTGCAAATTTTGCGGCAACATCATTTCCCCAACTTCCCTGTGGCGATCCGTTCTCATAATAATAATCCTTTCCTCCCTGTATGGAATTGATAAAAATATGCAGAGCCCAGTTCTTATAGGTTAATTTACTTTGAACGCTAAACCGGTAACCGGGGTTGGTATAGCCAAGTATTTTCCTGTCTTTTGCCGCAGAATATTCACCATCCTTGTTTAAATCAGCAATCTTATAATTCCCTGCATAAAAACCACTGGGAAGTTCATCCCCCAGTTGGTACATCCCAGCAATTTCATAATTATACAATACCCCCAGGGGTTCTCCAATAAAAATATTGCTCGCCACAAGATCGTCTTCCTTTCCGTCCCCGTCATCATCTATACCCAGTATGGATTTAACTTCATTCCTGTTTCTTGAAAAACCGAAGGTAGTTTGCCAGCTGACATCCTTTTGTTTGACATTGACCGTGGTCAGGCTAATTTCCAAGCCATGGTTATGTAATTCTCCAATGTTTGTGGAAATCGAAGAAAAACCAGTCATGTTTGGAATATTAATGTCATAAAGCAGATCGTTGGTCTTTGTATTATAGTATTCAACACTTCCCGATAACCGTCGATTTAAAAGTGTAAAATCCATCGCCACATTTAACCCGGTTGTTGTTTCCCAGCCTAAGTCAGGATTTGCCATACTACTAACCCACTGGCTCAATTCAGCGGAGCCTCCATCTCCATATATATAAGCATATTCGCTGCTGACTTTTGCCAGGGTCTGATAGCGGCTGACTGTCCGGTTGCCATTGGCACCATACGAAGCCCTTAATTTCAGATAATCGACCTCAGGTAGATTGTTTTTCATAAAATTCTCTTCACTTAATACCCACGCCAGTGCAACAGAAGGAAACACCCCGAACTTTTTGTTCTCCCCGAATCCGGAAAAACCATCCCTGCGATAGGTTCCCGTGAACAGGTATTTCTTTTTGTAATTATATACCAAACGTCCCATCGAGTACAGGCTGTTTTCTTCCCATGCGCCTGATGAGGTCGTTTGCTCCAAAATAGCTCCTGCCTCAAGGGCATTATACCCAAGAATATCATTGATAAAAATACTTGAATAGGCATCCGTTGATTCGGCATAACGGTTCTCTCGTCCATAAACCAGAGTTAGGTTCAGATTATGAACTTTATCAAAAGTCCTGTTGAAGGTCAGGATATTATCGAATGTCCAGTCGTTATACAAAGTATAATCTTTATATGCAGTCCCCTGGTAATTATTGCCATTTTCGTCAAAATTGTAATGGCGGTCGTGCCTGTAATTAAGGGAATAATTAACCCTGTATGACAATCCTTTTATAAAAGGGAGACTAACCTCAGCGTAAACATTTCCAAAAATATCCAGCCTTTTTTCCAGATCATCCTGCTGAGCAGTTAATAACGGGCTAATTCCTGTTCCTGTTGGTTCCGGAACCGGATCCCCGTCTTCGTCATATGCCTTGCAAATAGGAACCAGCCAAATCGAGCCAAGCGATGGAGAAACTCCGGAAAAATCGCTTACTGACATAAATGTTTGCGTCCCGACTTTCAGCCAGTTATTTATTTTGTTATCTATATTTATACGGGCGTTGTATCTTTTATAGTCGTCATTCATTAACCACCCGTCTTGCTCTGTATAACCAAATGAAGTGTAATAATTTATTTTGTCTGTACCACCCATTATATTGACATCGTGATTCTGGACATACCCGTTATCCGTCAGCAGATCATGCCAGTTCATATCCGTGCCATCGTCATAACCTTCAACAAACTGGGTACTTTTAAATTGAGAATACGCGGTCCACGCGGTATTGGGATCAGGCTCAAGATAATCAGGCGCTAACCTGTTTTCCTGCCAGAATGCATCAAACAATTTTTTTACATAACCTTCTCTGTTCATAGGAACCAGCTCATGAGAAGGTGTTTGTAATGAATAAGATCCTGAATAGGTTATTTTGGGTTTTCCGATATACCCCTTGCCCGACTTGGTGGTAATAATTAATACACCGTTTGCCGCTTCAGACCCATAGATTGCAGAAGAACTGGCATCTTTCAGCACATCGACCGACTCGATATCATTGGGGTTTAAATCAACTAATTTTCCCCTGAAAATAATCCCGTCAACCACAATAAGCGGTGAGGAAGAGCCTGAAATGGTATTCTGACCGCGAATGGATATCTCAGGATTCTCGCCTGACTGATCCACCTGACCGACATTCAACCCTGGAACTGTGCCTTGTAACGATTGCATGATTGAAATATTGGGAGATTCCCTGAATGATTCAATATCGGCTTTAACCACTGAACCTGTGATATCGGACTTCTTCATTGTTCCATACCCAATTGCAACAACTTCTTCAATCCCTATCGTATCTTCCTGCATCACGACGTTAATAACAGACAGAGCGCCCACGTTAATTTCCTGCGTTTTTAAACCTACAAACGAGAAAACCAGAACGGTATTCGCTGGTACTGAAGACAAAGAATAATTACCTCCGATATCAGTAGTAATTCCAATAGTTGTCCCTTTTATCAAAACTGTAACACCTGGAAGCGGGACACCCGAAGAATCAGTTACTCTTCCGGTTACGGTTCTTTGTTGCTGAGAACTTACAGCCTCCATCTGGAAGGAAGTTCGTTCAATCATAATCAACTTATTTTCCAGTTCCCTGAAGGTGTAAGGCAAACCTTTTAAAGCCTGGGTCAGGATTTCTCCGATCGACTCACCTGCTGTGTTCACACTTACCTTTTGCGAAACATCCACTTCATCATTGTTATAAAAAAAACGGTATCCGCTTTGATCCTCAATGGTATTGAACAACTCCTGTAATGAAGTATTGCTCT
>CAZOYZ010000206.1:0-6560 GCA_964584045.1 uncultured Prolixibacteraceae bacterium
CCGCCGATCGTGCAGAACAATTCAGACTCAATGTGCAATGTTCCGGGTTTGAAAAATCCGGCGCGGGTCTCACCTTTTACATAGGTGAGGGTGTCAGAACTGTTGAAAACCAGGGTATGATAGTCGGTAAAACTGTTCACTACCCGTTCAGAATACGCTACGGTAATTCTGGCATTGCTGAGTTTACAAACCAAACTCACTGTTGAAGTTTGTCCGCTGATGATGGTAAAAGATTCAGATTTTCCATAGTAACAGGGATTTTCAAAAGCAGCTTCGGTACCTGTCCCGTAAGAGGCTTCGACGTAATACTCGCCTTCAGCGAGCGCGATCGAATCAGGTAACTCAGAGGCATGTTCAAAAGTCGCGACAGGTGCTGAACCATTCTTTTTGAAGATCTGAACCTGGAACGTCCCGGCATCCACTGCCCGCGTAGCGGGTACATCGTCATAAACGCTGACGGCCAGGTCAACATGAAGTTTTAAACTACCCTTGAATTCATCTGAAAGGGATACCATCTCAGTTTTGGCGCATGAACTGAAAAGCAGGACGAGGATCAAAAACAGGATCGCCCTCGGAAGAAAATTGAGTTTTGTTTTCATGATCACTTTAATTTAAAGGTTATATGGAAAGAATAATTGATGCCCTTTTGCTGCCCTGCTGAAATGGCGGGGCGTCTCGCTCTGTATGATAAAGTTAAGCCAAGTCTCAAATTCATGTCAATGGGGAGAGGGTATCATTATATGAGCATAGCTGTTTTCTTGATGAAGTGGCATTCTGGCTTCATGAAGCGCATTTGCAGCAGTACCGTTTATTGTAAATTTCATTTTAAAAAGGTTTGGCGGGTTTTTAAAAAATGAATTAGTTTTGAATAATCATTCAATTACAGATTGATGCTAATGGTCATGGGAGAATCGGGATATATAAATTTGATGCTGAGTAATATATCTTCTTTTGAGATTTTCTTTAAAAAGCACTATCATCTGGCTTGTCTTGTTGCTTTGCGTTATTTAAAGGATGAACAACAAGCGCAGGATATTGTGCAGGAAACATTCCTGTACTTATGGCAAAAAAGGGATGAATTAAAGGTTCAACGGAATTTGAAGCAATACCTTCTTGCTGCTGTCCGTAACCGGAGTATCAATTACCTGCAACGCGGGAAGCAGTTTGAGCAGCTGCCGGGAAATGACATGATTTTAGATCTTAAAGAAGATCCGGATGACCATTTTTCGGAAGAAGAATTCGCTGCTCATCTCGCGGCGTCCATTGAAGAATTACCTTCCCGGTGCAAAAAGATATTCCTTTTGGCTTACCGTGACCATTTGACCTATAACGAAATCGCTTTGACGTTAAACCTTTCAAAAAATACCATTAAAACCCAAATGGGAATAGCCTATAAGATTTTGAGGGCAAAACTAAAGCATTATTTTTTATCTCTTTTTGCGGTGCAGATCAAGCGTTTGGTTAAATAGCGCAAAAAAAATCAGGAAGAGTTCACCCTCCGGCGGTTTTATTGTGTCTTAGGAGCAAAACCGAACAAATGAGCCAGGATAAATGGGAAGAATGGGCATTGGGACTGCATGATAAAGCCGCCGATTTAAAGGGTAATTTTCAGGATGATTCGTCAGGTGATCACGATCAGCAACAGGTCATGAAAATCTTTAATGCCAGGGATAAAGTCAGTCAGGTCTTGAGGCTAAGACCGGCCAACGAAGCCTGGTCCGAACTGAAAAGACACCTTTCTCCGGGAAATCGTTGGATGGAGGTGATCAAATACGCTGCCGTGTTTATCGCGTCCATACTAATTTCCGGAACAGCATTTTGGACCTACTATGCGGATCAATCGCCGGACGAATATACGACCGTTACATCTCCTAACGGACAGATTTCCAACATCACCTTGTTCGACGGAACGAATATCTGGTTAAATGCGGGTTCCAGTTTAAAATACAGTCGGGCTTTCAACAAGAGTAACAGGGAGATATTCCTGGACGGAGAAGCATTTTTTTCAGTAATAAAAAATGGAAATAAACCGTTTGTTGTTCATGCCGGCGACGCGCAGGTAAAGGTTTACGGAACGGAATTTAATCTGAAAGCGTACGGTAATGAAACGCAAATCGAAACGGTACTGATCGAAGGAAAGGTTCAGGTTACTTCCAGCGGGGGAGACGTGGTGATGAAGCCGGGAGAACGACTAATCCTTTCAAGAACCACGGGAAAGTCTCTAATTAATCAGGTTAACCCGGAGGAATACACGTCCTGGAAAGGAGGCAAAATCTATTTTAATAATGAAACACTTCAAAACCTGATCCTGCAACTGGAACGGTGGTATGAAGTGAAGTTTACATTTGCTCATGAACACCTAAAGTCTTACCGTTTTTCGGGTGTGATCAATAAGGACAAAACATTGAATTACACCTTGAGGATCATTCAGGAGATCAATAAAGTTCAATTTGAAATGAAGGATGAACAAATTTTGATAAAAGATAAGTAAAAAAAGACCGGAATATGCTGACCACATAGTCCGGTACTGATAAAAACCGGTAGCTGTTTTAGCAGAACGGTTACCGGCAGGTATAAACTTCAAATACAAATTTATGAAAAAAAATCAGTTTTATCCGCCTGAGCGGATGAGGTATTTGTCAACCAAATTATTGTTGTGTATGAAACTAACGACCTTTCTGATTCTGATGAGCTTCTTCGCGACAACGGCCAGTTCGTATTCGCAGCAGAGCCGGTTCGACCTGAAGTATGAAAATACCACGATCAGAGAAGTTTTTAATGCGATCAAGTCTCAGAGCGATTTGCAGTTTTTTTACAGTGACGATGATTTTGACGTGAACGCCCGGATTAATCTGAAAGTAAAAAATGCAAGTATCGAAGATGTTCTGGATCAGTTGCTTGGAGCGATGGATGTGGATTATAAAATTATTGACAAAGCAGTGATCATTTCCAAGCGCGATATGAAATGGTCATTTAACAGTAACGTTCAGCAACCAAAGACTGTTTCCGGAAAAGTCACCGACTCTTTCGGCGTACCGCTCCCCGGTGTAACTATATTAATAAAGGGTACAAGCTATGGAACAATTACTGACGCCAATGGTAATTACTCTTTCTTGAATATTCCGAGTGATGCTAAACTGGTGTTCTCTTTTGTGGGAATGAAAACACAGGAAATTGCTGTTGCCGGCAAATCTGTTGTCAATTTTGAAATGGAAGAAGATGCTATTGGCATTGAAGAAGTAGTTGCTATAGGGTATGGCACACAAAAGAAAATAAACTTAACGGGTGCAATTGGAGTTGCTAATTCTGAAAGGCTTGAAAACAGAACTATTACTTCTCTCGGGCAAGGACTTCAGGGTGTAATACCGGGCCTGAACATCACGTATACGTCGGGAGATCCGACCGAATCTGCTGATTTTAACATCAGGGGACTTGAATCAATAAACGGCGGGTCACCTCTTATACTGGTTGACGGGATTCCGATGGACGTGGAAAAGATCAATCCCAGCGATATTAAATCCGTATCGGTGCTTAAAGATGCAGCTTCGGCTGCCATTTACGGCGCAAGGGCTTCTTTTGGAGTGATACTCGTTGAGACCAAAAAAGGAAAGCCAGGTAGAACAACCGTTAGTTTTTCCTCTCAGTGCACAGCTCAAAAAGCGATCTTCCCGGGTTTTGAACCTGTGAGAGAGGGTGGCACAGCAAGGCAAATTATGAGCGATGCCTATAAATTAACCAATGGGAGAGAATTACTGCCCCAGACTGTAATTGATGCAGCAATGGCCTATCAGGAAATGAAGAATCCGACTGAAGACGATGCATGGATTGTGGATGGCGGAATGCTTTACCCTTTAGCGAATACCTATATGAAAGACCTGGCAATGAGGGATTTTGCTCCTCAGCAGCAATACGATTTCAATATTAGCGGAGCGAACGATAAGTCATCCTATTATGTTTCGCTGGGGATGATCAATAAGGATGGATTTTTCCGTTACGGAAATGAAGATTATAAAAGGTACAGCGCATTGGCTAAGATTGATTTTCAGGTAAAGGACTGGCTGTCGTTTGAAGAAAAAATATCTTTTATTTCCGTAGTGAATGACCTTCCCCACAATTATGGATCCCAGTGGTACTACCAGTCTATTGCAAAGCATTTTTATTCTCCTCATACTTTTCCCGACCTAACCTATTATTTGGAGCCGGGCGACCACGACAAGTATGCTCATCTGATCGGGATGCATCTCGATAACAGAAACCCTCTGCCCTATCTGAAAAAAGGAGGCAGGGATACCACCACCGAAAACGATATCTGGTTAACCCAGGGCGTAACGGTTACTCCTCTGAAAGGCTTAAAACTGAAAGCGGATTTTTCATACAGATATTACTGGAGAGAAAAGGAAAGTGTGCAATCGAAGGTTGAAGTAGTCAACGGAACTATAAATGCTTTCTATCTGGATTTAAACGACCCTGCCCACCCGAATATCTGGTACGGACAGAGCGCCAATGACTGGATAGAAGAAAGTTATGATAAAAATATCTATTATGTATTCAATACCTTTGCGGAATACACCAGAGAAGATCTTGGTCCTCATAACATAAAGGCACTGGTGGGATTCAATGAAGAATACGGGATGAATCACGGCGTCACAACCAGTTCGACCCAGTTGCTTGTCCCAAACATCCATTCCCTGACGGCTACGACCGGTACCAAAACGAATTCCGATTCCAAAAATGAGATCAAGCTCAGGGGTATGTTCTACAGATTGAATTATTCCTATAAAGATAAATATCTTTTTGAGGCGAATGGGCGGTATGACGGAACTTCCCGGTTCCCCAAAGACAGCCGTTTCGGGTTTTTTCCTTCATTCTCACTGGGATGGAGATTATCTGAAGAATCCTTTATGGCAAGAACAAAACAATGGCTCGATAATCTGAAATTAAGGGCTTCCTATGGTCAGCTCGGAAACCAGTCTGTAGGATCATATTACCCGTATATTTCAACCATGCCGTCCGGAACGTCCGCTTTCCTGCTTGACGGAAGTGGAATCCTTACCAATATGATATCTCCGGGCGGATTGATCAGCAGCAGTTTGGCCTGGGAAACCGTTGTCAGTAAAAATATTGGCATTGATTTCACCGCACTTAAAAGAAAATTGGATGTAAGCTTCGATTATTTTATAAGAGACACGAAAGACATGTTAATGTCGAAGAATTATCCTGATGTGCTTGGAGCATCTGCACCCAGTGAAAATGCTGCCGACTTAAGAAACACAGGCTGGGAACTCGCCGTTACCTGGCATAACAAATTCGGCAGGGACTGGTCTTTTCACCTCAATCTTTCATTGTCTGATTATCAGACAGAAATTACTAAATATGATAATCCGACAGGCGCTATTGGCAGCTATTATGTCGGTAAAAAAGTGGGAGAGATATGGGGATATAAAACCGTTGGGTTATTCCAAACCGAAGAAGAGCTGGCAAATGCTGCCGATCAGTCCAGGCTCGGTTCAAATTGGAGGCTGGGTGATGTGCATTATGCCGATCTTGACCCGGACGGTGTGATCACTACGGGTTCCAATACATTGGACGATACCGGCGACCGGGTCCGGATCGGAAATTCCACGCCAAGGTATTCTTTCGGCCTTAATCCGAGGATCAGCTACAAAAACTTCGCGCTCGATATATTCGCCCAGGGACTGTTAAAAAGAGACTGGTATCCATCCCGGAGCAATTTTTTAAGATTCTGGCCCTTTAAATCCATATCCATGGAGCGGTGGTGGTATGAAGATGCCTGGAGCCCCGATAATCCTGACGGATATTTTCCGGTGGCGCAATATGCCTATTCTGACAACAAAAATACGTTTGAGCAGACCCGATACCTGCAGAATGGCGCTTATATACGATTGAAGAATGTCACATTAAGTTATAACGTTCCCCTGAAATTTGTTTCAAGCGCGCAGGTATATCTTAACGGGACAAACCTCTGGGAAGCAACCGGAATGTATAAAACCCTTGACCCGGAATACTCCACCGACCTGGTCCCGAAATATATGTTCCAAAGAACCTTCACTCTTGGAATAAAAGTTACGTTGTAAGCAAAATTAAAAACATCCCGAAATGAAAAATAAAATAATATTTTTAATGGTTCTTACAGTATTCCTTTTAGGCTGTAATGATGATTCAATGGAATTATATCCGCTAACCAGTATATCCAGCGAAACATTTTGGAATACTGAAAATGATCTGAAAGTTTATAATAATAATTTATATAACTATGCCAAGAATACGGGCATGCGATTAATGGTTGGCAATTCTGAAGGATCAACATCGACCCTGACGGCCCAATATTCATATGACGGAATGACAGATAATGATGTCCGGTCAAAGTCGTATAATGCAAATTTTTGTGACATAAGAGCCGGCAAGATCGTTCCCGACACAAACCCGTTTACATTTGGTTGGAATGCTACTTGTTTCAACTTTGCCCGTGCAATCAATATTGGTCTGGCAAATTATGATAACGCCAATCTTACTCCTGATGTGATTAATAAATACAAGGC
>CAZOYZ010000206.1:6660-8821 GCA_964584045.1 uncultured Prolixibacteraceae bacterium
GGATTTGTTTATTTGAAGGAACCTGGCGAAAATATCACGGGGGCAACGACGTCAACACGTGGCTGCAGGCCGCAACTGATGCCGCCAACGAAGTAATCACCAACGGGCCCTATAAATTATATACCAAAAGCGACATTGCTCATAACTACAATGCAATCTTCCGGATGGACGATCTTACCGGAATCGATGAGGTAATGTACTGGAGAAGATATAAATCAGGACTGGTTGTGAATTCATTCCAAATATATTTATGGATGTATGACGCATCCAAAAGCATGGTGGAAGATTACCTTTGTACCGACGGATTACCCATCACTCTTTCTCCACTATATAAAGGCGATGAAGTTTTTGAAAATATTTTTGAAAACAGGGATCCACGTCTGAGGCAATCAGTTTTACATCCTGACGATGTGACGTATTATAGTTGGGGTTCCACTGTTCCTATGCTGTTAGGGGTCAGCGGGTCGGGTTCGATGACAGGATATCAGACCATAAAGTTTTTCAACCAGCAAATAAATGTATTAGGACATGACGGATACACTCCCTGTATTGTTTTGAGATTTGGAGAAGTCCTTCTTAATTATGCGGAGGCAAAAGCCGAACTCGGTACTTTGACCCAGGCTGATCTTGATAAGAGTATCAATAAACTCAGGGACAGGGTCGGAATGACGCATATGGATCTGAACAATATACCTGTAGATCCGAGGTATACCTCTGATGCCGTTTCTCCTCTGATCGTTGAAATCCGCCGCGAGAGAAGGGTTGAACTGTTTTCGGAAGGTTTCCGGTACGACGACCTGAGAAGATGGAAACAGGGAGCCAAACTGACGAAGAAAGATTATGGCATGCGCTGGGATGAGGCAAACAAGGCCAGGTTTGATCCCCAAAATAAATGTTCGTTAAAATCTGAAAATTACCCGGGAACAAACATAAATTACATTTGCCCCAACAAGAGCGGGGACTTTGAAAATCCTGTTTTTGAGCAAAAACATTACCTGTGGCCAATTCCTGTGAGCGCCAGATCAGAAAATCCTGCTCTCGGACAAAATCCGGGCTGGTAATTAAATACGAATAAGTGTCTCTGAGAAAATAATCTGTTCCGAATGATACCTGTCTTTTCTCAGAGACATTTTTTTACAACGGATCGTTAGAGTATTTTTGAGTAAAAAAAAAAAATCAACATGAAACATATGAAAATCAAACTGATCATTTCGACCGGCCTAACCTTATTGTTTTTTTGCTTCTTTATGCTGCCTGCATGCAGCAACAGGAATAAAGGCTACAGCCCTGTCAGTTCCATTGAAAAATACCGGGAACTCAGGAACCAAAAACTGAATAAACCCCGGGCAGTGATCCATAACAACGATGGCTGCGATGTGATTTATTTTCCCATGAACGAGAAATACACGGTTAAAAACCTGATGGATAAACGAACAGCGGGATTAACAGGAACTGATGTCACCACCATATCATTTTGCCCGACCGCCTCCGGATTTGGAAATTACACCCACCATACAAAGGTCGGGGAAGTCTTGCTAAGGCATGGCTTTGAGTTCGGTATCAGGCCTGATACCAGGAACATCACGGCGGAAATGATTGCCGAAGGAACTGATCCCTTACAGGCAAATGTCGAATTTGCGAGAGCGAACGGGTTTGAAATATTCTGGTCAAACCGGATGAACGATACCCATGACGCAGCCCACAGAAAGGATAAACCTTATTATCTGTGGACAAAATTTAAAGAGAATAACCCTCAGTATTTGTTCGGAGAAATCGGAGAAAGATTGCCTCATGGCCGCTGGAGTTCCGTCGATTTTGAACATCAGGAAGTCCGGGATTTATGTGTTCAGTTTTTTAAGGAAGTTTGTACAAATTACGATGTTGACGGCGTTGAGCTGGATTTCCTGAGACACTTCGAATTGTTTAAAACCGTGGCAAGAGGTGAATTCGCTACTCAGGAACAGCTTGATATGCTCACTGATATGGTCAGACAAATCAGGAAAGTGACGGAAGAAGAAGGAATGAAAAGAGGGAATCCGATCCTGGTGCTGATGCGTGTCCCGACTTCACCTGAATACGCAAAAAAAGCAGGAGCCGATATCGAAAAATGGATTGATGAAGGATTGGTTGATATTGTTGTGGGCTCCTGCTATTTCAGACT
>CAZOYZ010000207.1:0-8815 GCA_964584045.1 uncultured Prolixibacteraceae bacterium
AATGAAATTGAAATGACTCTTCCGGGAGTTAAGAAGAGCAAAGTTTTAGGAGCCTTTGGGTTGATCCTGATCTTTTGTTTTTCACTTCAGGTGTGTTATTCCACCCGAGTTGAAAAAACGGACGATACCCCAAAAAATTTTAATCAGGAATTACAGCAAAAGAAAACGCTAACAGGAACAGTGACTGATTTTCAAGGAAAACCTGCTGCCGGCGTGACTGTTTATTTAAAGGGGACATCTGTCGGTACCATTACAGATCCTAACGGACGATATTCGCTGGCGGAACTTCCTGAAAATGCCACATTGGTATTTTCATTTGTCGGAATGAAAACAAAGGAGGTGGTCTTTAGCAATCAATCAGTGATTGATGTGGTTTTAGAGGAAGATACCATTGGCCTTGAGGAAGTGATTGCCGTGGGATATGGTACGATGAAAAAAGCCGATATCACAGGTTCTGTAACAAGAATTGAATCGGATGATCTGAAGGCGGTTCCGGCATACAATACAGCCCAAACGCTTAAGGGCCGTGCGAGTGGCGTGGAAGTCAAACAAAATTCAGGTAATCCCCTGGCACGAATCGAAGTTCGTATTCGGGGCGCCAATTCAATGATCGGCAGCAATGATCCTTTGTACGTCGTCGATGGTGTACCTTTAATCGGAGGTATTGAATATTTGAGCCCGTCTGACATAGAAACCATGGACGTTTTGAAAGATGCGTCTGCGACAGCAATTTATGGCGCACGAGGGGCTAACGGTGTGATTATTATCACCACCAAACGGGGAACTAAGGGACAAACAGGAAGGATCAGTGTCGACAGCTATTACGGCGTACAGGAGGAGTTAAAAAGATACAAGGTGCTGGATGCCAAGCAATATGCCACGATTGTCAATGAGTATATGAAAAATGAAGGGAAAAGCCCTTATTTTAACGTCAACGAAGTTGTAAATCCGGGGACAGATTGGCAGGATGAGATCTTTCGTACCGCTCCGGTACAGAACCATACCATTACTTTTTCGGGCGACAATCAGAAAACAATTTATAGCCTTTCAGGCGATTATTATGCTCAGGACGGTATCATTAAAAACACATCCGTCAAAAAGGGCTCTTTAAAACTTAGCTTGCAGCACGAGCTAAACAAGAGGATCAGCATTTCCGAAAATATCATCCTGACAAGGCGGGAGACCTACGGCACCCCTGTAGATAACGGCGCTTACGGGAAAACAACTTTATCCGGCGCGCTGTCTGCTCCGCCAACATTGCCTGTGTATGATGCCAATGGCCTTCCAACCAAAATCGAAACAGCCTACTTTTTTGGTTCGGTCGATATGAGGAATCCTGTCATTTTTTTAAAACCAAGGAAGGACCGCAGACTTTTGGACAAAATCCTGGCCAATACGGCAATCGACATAAAACTGTTGGAGGGTTTGACTTTTAAAACCCTGGCAAGTATTGAATATTTTCATGGAATTAACGACTACTTTGAGCCGGTCATATTCTCGTCGGATAAAGGGTATGCGTCGGATGGTTACGATTATCAGAATTCGTTCCTGAGCGAAAATACATTGAACTATATTAAAAACTTTGGCGCAAACCATTCCGTCAATTTAGTGGGTGGTTTTACCTATCAAAGTTTTTTGGGCAGGGGTGCAACAGCAAGCGTAACAGGCCTCGCGACAAATACGACCGAAAACTATAATCTTGCTTCGGCTTCGACCATTAATACACCGTCAAACTATATTTCTGAATGGAAATTGTTATCATGGCTGGGGCGTGCCAATTATTCTTTCAAAGGGAAATATCTACTGACAGCGAGCATCCGTTCAGATGGATCTTCACGTTTTGGAGCTAATCATAAATGGGGGATTTTCCCTTCAGGGGCTGTCGGATGGCGGGTATCTGAGGAAGAGTTCATGAAAGCTGTTTCCCAGATCAGCAATTTAAAATTACGCGCAAGTTACGGAGCAACCGGCAATACTGCTTTAAATCCTTACCAGTCGTTAAGCAGATTATCCAGCGTAAAGTACATTGTATCAAACGGAACTCAGGAAGTTGGCTGGACTCCAACCGGGATCAGCAACGCAGACCTGAGATGGGAAACTACCAAACAAGTCGATTTTGGATTGGATATGGGACTGTTTAACGACCGCATCAACGTGACTTTTGATTACTATAATAAACTAACATCAAATCTGTTGGCGTCAGTTCCCCTTCCTCCTTCAGTAGGATACAGCTCGACACTCGATAATTTAGGGAAAATACGTAACCAGGGGATCGAAATCTCCGTTGCTGCCGCTATTTTCAACAAAGCCTTTAAATGGGATATTATGGGTAATCTCTCGGCAAACAGGAATAAAGTGGAAGAACTTTCAAAAGGGAGTGACATTGAATCTGGGACGTTGGATATACCATTTTATTCGGCTACAAATATGATCAGAGTTGGTCAGCCATTCGGGATGTTTTATGGTTATCAGGAAGATGGACTGGACAGTAAAGGATTTATCAAATATCGCGATAACCATGAAGATGGCGTAATTAACGCACTGGACCGGGTTATCATCGGCAATCCTTATCCTGATTTTATCTATAGTATTTCTAATAACATGACTTATAAAAATTTCGATCTTAATATTTTCATCGACGCATCACAGGGGAACGATCTTTTTTGGGCTACTGCCGGAACTCATTTGAACTCATTTCAAAGAGGACAGAATCAGTTTGCAGATATTGTGGGAAATTACTGGACAAAAGAAAATCCCGATCCCAATGCAAAATATCCCGTAATCAGCAGTAAAACAAGCATTACTGTTTCGGACAGGTTTATCAAAGATGGAAGTTACATTAGGTTGAAGTCGCTTTCACTGGGTTATTCCATTCCTGTACAAAAAATGGGGATCAAATGGTGTAATAAAGCAAGGATCTATGTTTCCGGGATCAACTTATTCACGATCACGAATTACCCGGGACTTGATCCCGAATCGAACACGGTCGGGACTGACGATCAAAGCGCCTCTTCCCGCTCAAGGATCGGAATCGATCAGGGAGCATATCCGAGTGCAAGAAGCCTGTTTATGGGTATTAATTTAAGTTTCTAATGATTAAAATAGGGATTTATGAAACGAGCCAAAAGATCCATTCCCTTCACGAAGTGATTATTCTGGCGAGTTCCATCCGTTGGTAAGTTAATTAGTGGTAATGTAGCAAGATACGCAAATTGCATAAATTTTAAATTGAAAAAATAAACAGATGAAAAAGTTAGTTTTGTTTTCTTTAACAATATTATTACTGAACTCTTGTGAGGATATGCTCGAAGAAGTTCCAAAGAGTTTTCTTTCACCTGCCAATTTTTATAAAACAGAAGCAGATGCGGAGGGAGCGATCCTGAGCGTTTACAGTATCAGGGCCGGCTATAATGTGACGGCGCTGCAGAATATGATCGAGGAAATACACAATGACTATTCAATTGGCCGGGGATCATACACGCCCATCAATAACTTTGATCAACCGTTTGAATCAGTGACTATGGGGCGCACGAATGACATGTGGGCAGAATATTACAATGTGATTAACCGGGCAAATGTTGTTTTGTCGAGAGTTCCGGATATTACGATGAATGAAGCGACAAAAAAGAAAATATTGGCTGAAGCATACTTTTTAAGAGCCGAGGCATATATCAATCTGGTCAGGTATTGGGGCGCGGTTCCGCTTAGGCTGACAGAGACCACCGATCTGAACAGCGTGGGAGCTCCCCGTGCTGCAGTTAGTGATGTATATACGCAGGTTATAAACGACCTGAAGATTGCAGAGAACGATTTGCCGGATAATATAGGAGCAAAAACAGGAAGAGCCTCAAAGTGGGCTGCAAAAGTTCGTTTGGCCGATGTTTATCTTGATCTGGAAGATTGGGCCAACGCGGCAACCAAAGCAGAAGAAGTGATCAATAGTGGCAGATATACCCTGGTGACTGTGACGAAAGAGTCCGATTTTTATAAAATCTTTGCGACCGAAACCTGTTCTGAAGACATTTTTTCATGGCATTATTCATCCATATCAACCGGTTTTCAAAATTTTGTACAATGGTTGCATTACACCGATACTCCGGTGTATTGTCCCGGAACGGGCTGGTGGTGCCTGTATGTGAATGTAAACAGTTCGCTGGTAAACAATTGGGACAATAATGATTTGCGCCGTCAGTTTAATATCTACTCAGGATATTATAAAAATGGAGTGTGGGTAAATAACCCTGCAACAACCCCTTTGCTTTTTAAAAAATACATTAAAGATGCGAATGCACTTTGCACGTATTCCGTCCCGGTTATCCGTTATGCCGAAGCTTTCCTCATTTATGCCGAAGCAGCCTGCATGGCGAATGGCAGTCCCACTGTGTCAGCGCTCGAACGCCTGAATATCATCAAAAGGCGTGGGTATGGTTATAATCTTACTACTCCGTCTGGTGTTGATTACCCGTCAGGCATGAGCAAAGAGAACTTCAGGAGTGCGGTCATTAAAGAAAGGGCATATGAGTTTATGCTGGAACGCCGCAGATATTGGGACTTGCTGCGAACAAATACGATCAGACAGGTAACGCTCGAATCGAAGAATATCAATTACATCGATGCCCGGCTGCTTTACCCAATTCCGCAATCGGAACTTAGTAATAATCCGGCGCTTGGTCAAAGCGACCAAAATCCGGGCTATTGAATGTTATGAACAACGGGTTTACCTGACAGTTCTTTTTCAGTAATTTTAAAGAAAAGTTATGAAGAAATTATCGATCAGTAAATTTGTTTTTTTTCTTGTAGTTATTCTTTTTACTTCCTGTAAAGGAGTTCTTAATAAGGACGAACGCTACAAACCTGTTATCGACGGCGACTGGTGGGAGATTACAAGCAATCCCGATCTCGGCGGATATACATCCCCAAAGCAACAACCGGTCGATTTTGCCGTATGGCAGGCGGAAGACGGTACCTTCCAGTTATGGTCGTGTATCAGAAGTACAAATTCAGGGGGAAAAACGAGGTTATTTTATCGTTGGGAAGGGAAAAGTATCACCGACACTAGCTGGACGCCGATGGGGATCGCGATGGAAGCAGACACAACCTTAGGTGAGGAGAAATCAGGATTGCAGGCTCCCTTCGTATTGAAAGAGAACGGCCGGTATTTCATGTTCTATGGAGACTGGAACCGGATATGTTTAGCTGAAAGTACGGATGGGAAAACATTTAAACGAGTAGTGAATGATAAAGGAAGCCCTTCTCTTTTTACAGGTTCCCTTTACAACATCAGAGATCCGATGGTGTTAAAAATTGATGATACCTATTATTGCTACTATTGTGGCCACGAAAGGGAAGATGATAAACTGGACCATCCGAAAGCTGCCGTTTTTTGCCGCACATCGAAGGACCTTAAAATTTGGAGTGATGAAACGATTGTCTCAAATGGCGGCAGCGCACAAAAGGGGACAAATTGGTTCGGAGGAGATTGTGAATGCCCGTTTGTTGTTCCTATTGGTAGCAAATACATCTTGTTCCGTAATCAGGTTTACGGCGAAAGCGCACTGAATACGCAATATTGTTCCGGAGATCCGCTTAATTTTGGCGTTGACAATGATGATTTTTTGATCGGACAATTACCTGTTGCCGCTCCTGAGATCATTAAAGTCAGGGATCAATATTATCTTGTAGCCTTAAAGCCCGGGTTGAACGGAATGATGGCGGCAAAAATTAAATTTGAAAAAGTGGCAGCGAGATAAAATCATCGCAGTCGGTGAATGGAGATTTTCCGGGGAAAGGGAGTAGTTAAGTCAAATCAAAATCTAATCGGTTACAATGAACAAAGAACTGTTAAAAAGTATCCTGCTTTTTCTAAATGTATTGTCCATTACAACTTTCGGTCAGAACGCCCAAATGTGTGCGGATGATGATTTACCTAAACTCCCGGTTGGCCTTGATACATACCGGATGTGGGACCAGTGGCCGGTGCAGCGGATCGGGATGCGAACGTATATGAGAAGCACTTACGACCGTGAAGGAGGGAACCAGTCGGCCGATGCCAGCCATTACCTGTTTGCCAACGAGGAAGACCATAATGTCTCTTTGGACGTAAAAGGGAAGGGAGTTCTGTATTTTTTCAGGGCCAATCATTGGCACGGAAGCCCGTGGCACTTTATTGCCGATGGTCATGATTACGTGGTGAAGGAAACGGGAACCAGCGATCCGGTCAATGCCAAAAAGATTTTCAAAACTACCGGATTCATCCCCTCCGATGCATTTCCACAACCGCTGAACTGGACCTGGGGAATGACAAAAGGCGCGGATCTGATCTGGACGCCAATGCCCTTCACGGAGTCGTTCCGGATCGCTTATTCCCGTACCCGCTATGGTACCGGATATTATATCTATAGTTTGTTTGCGAACGAAGCACAGCTTTCCCGTCCTTTGCAGACCTGGAAAATTGACCGGAAGCCGGATCAGGACGTGCTTGACCTGATCGGAAGGTCAGGAACAGATATTGCACCAAAGGATATTGCGGCTAAAAGCGGGAAGATCAGACTGGACGCGGAGAAGGTGCAAATTGCCCTGATTAAAAGATCATCATCTGTGGTAAGGGCATTTAAACTCACCCTTCCTATGGATAAAGCGCCTGGCCTGGAACGGTTAAATTTAAGGATTACCTGGGATGGATCTGAATACCCGTCGGTCGATGCGCCTTTGTGCCTGTTCTTTGGGGCAGGAACATTCTATAACCGGGAAAATAAGGAATACCTGGTCAGGGGTTTTCCGGTCAATATCCGGTTTGATTATTCCAATAAAAAAGTGGAGCTGGCCTGTTATTACCCTATGCCGTTCTTTAAGTCGGCCAGGTTTGAATTGGAAGGGATCAGCCCGGATGATACGGAGATTTTGTATGAGATCAGGTGTGAACCATGGGAAACTGCTCCTCAATTAAGCAGCTATTTTCATGCCACCTATAAAGATATTCCTTCCCCTGAACCGGGGAAGGATATGGTTTATCTGGATACCAAAGGGATTGAAGGCCATGAAGATTGGTCGGGCAGTTTTTCGGGGACATCATTTATCTTTTCTCATACCGGTTTTCTGGGAACGCTGGAAGGAGATCCGCGATTTTTCTTTGACGACAGTAAGACCCCCCAGGCTTATGGCACCGGTACTGAAGAATGGGGCGGTGGAGGTGACTACTGGGGAGGGCAGAATATGACCCTGCCTTTTGCAGGCCACCCCTGCGGTGCTCCGGGAAAAGACAAGGCAAAAAACGAGAAAGACCTGATCGAATCCGGGTACCGGTTCCTTCTGGCCGATCTGATGCCGTTCGGAAAACGGGCAGTGATCCGGTTCGAACATGGCGGCGAAAATCTGACCACTGAGCATTATGAAGCCGTCACCTATTGGTATGGCTTACCTGCACCATCATTGATCAGGACCGATGAAGTTGATATCGGTGATCTTTCTGATGAACAGGCTCATGCATATCATTCTCCGCAGGCTTCGGAGGTTGAAACCATCCGGTCACGTTATGAATGGGGGATCGATTTCTTCCCCCATAATTCCTGGGGCCTGCGTCGTGAAGAGATCCCTGGTTATTCCGATCTGACGGGGAAGGAAATTTTTCCGGAACAGGAAGAAGACGGCCGTTATACGAATGGCATAACTGAATTTACTGTAAAGATTTCACCTGAAAATGCAGGTGTTTTATTGAGAAGAACCCTGGATTACAGCTTTCCGAATCAAACCGGCGAAGTTTATGTTGCCGACGGGATGTTGGATAAGCCATCAGAAACTGAATGGCAAAAGGCGGGGATCTGGTACCTGGCAGGTTCCAATACCTGTTTGTATTCCGATCCGGGTGGCGAGCGCGAAAGGCGGTTGTTGCGTACAAAGACCTCCAACCGCAAGCTCCGCGACGATGAGTTCCTAATCCCCGCCGCATTGACCAAAGGAAAAGGTTCGATAAAGATCAGGATCAGATTTGTTCCGGATAACCAGCAACTGTTCCCTGATTTTCCTTTCCCCAAAAAAAGCGCCTGGAGCGAGCTGCGCTACGAGGTATACAGTTATGTCGTCCCGGCATTTCGCGAATAAGCGAGCGCAAAGGGATACACTATATTCCGCACTGAAGCAAGGAACAGGATGAAGTCTCCTTCTGCTTCCAGTCCGATAGAGGCCAGATGTGGCCCGGTACACCAACCGGGTGGCTATCGGCAACCAACGTATCGTCAAAGTCGCTGACGGGCAGGTGACTTTTCGTTACAAAGATGCCAAAACCGGGCAGTACAACCGGGAGATGACCCTGGCGGTTATCGGGTTTATCCGCCGTTTCATGCAGCATATCCTGCCTTCGGGCTTTTACAAAATACGCTACTTCGGAATCCTGGCTTCGGTAAACAGCCCGGGCAAAAAGAACAGAAGAACCAGCCGGTACGCCAGCCCATTCTCATCAGGACTTGATCGACACCCTATCAAACGTTTGATCGACGCTCTATCAACCTGGTCTTGTTCGGGAACAATGAGCTGACTGAAAAAGAAGCGGGTGAAACGCATTTGCATATGAAACGAGCCATGAACGCCGCAGTTTACGCCCAGGATGATATTTATTGGCGAATTGAAGCGAAGCGGAAATCCGTGAAACGAAATCCCCGAAGGGAATTCCATACCGTTGAAAGTGCGTCCCGAAGAGGTGACGACAATACGCAAATTGTAGTTGATAATTTGAAAATATAAATGTATGGAAGATACATTTTTTTACAGCGAAATATATTATCTTTAACAGTAAAATAAAACAAACCAATGTCTCCAACCC
>CAZOYZ010000208.1:0-1697 GCA_964584045.1 uncultured Prolixibacteraceae bacterium
ACCGTGAATCTATGTTTAAGACTGTTAAAAATACCGGCTTGTATACCGATTATTATGAACTCACCATGGCGCAGGGTTACTTTTTAAGTAACCGGCACGGGAAACACGCCTGCTTTGATTATTTTTTCCGCACGAACCCTTATGGGGGAGGATACGTCGCTTTCGCCGGGCTATCTTCCGTGTTGGATGGAATTGAAAATTTCCGCTTTGGGCCGGAAGCGTGCGAATACCTTCACTCGCTGGGGTTCAACGCAAACTTCATTCGCTTCTTAAGTGAGTTTTCTTTTACGGGTTCAGTATGGTCTGTGAGAGAAGGTGAAATCATTTTTCCCGGTGAGCCGGTGCTGCGGGTGGAAGGGAATATCCTGGAAACCCAGCTGATCGAAACACTGGTACTCAATTTTCTGAACTTTGAATCGTTGATTGCGACAAAGGCCAGCAGGATCAGGCTGGCAGCAGGCGACAAGACGTTGCTTGAATTCGGTTTGCGCCGTGCGCAGGGTATGGGCGGCATCCAGGCGACAAAGGCTGCCATCAGCGGTGGATTTGACAAGACCTCCAACGTTTACAGTGCCAATCTGTTTGGACTTGAGGGAAGCGGCACGATGGCCCATTCGTGGATCCAAAGTTTTGATGACGAACTTACCGCATTCAGAACTTACGCAAAGTGGTTCCCGGACAATTGCGTGCTGCTGGCCGATACCTACAATACCCTGAAAAGCGGAATCCCGAATGCCATAACCGTCGCCCTGGAACTGAAAAAAAGAGGACACCGGTTAACGGGGATCAGGCTTGACAGCGGAGACTTCACCAGCCTGAGTAAAAAGGCAAGAAAGATGTTTGACGAAGCAGGCCTTCATGATGTAAAAATCATTGCTTCAAACCAACTCGACGAATTCACGATCCTGAATTTGCTTGCGCAGGGTGCGCCCATTGACATCTTCGGCGTAGGTACTTCATTGGTTACAGGTCAACACGATGCTGCTCTCGATGGGGTTTACAAACTTTCTCATCTGGACGGGAAAGCAACAGCCAAACTATCAGAAACCAACTCAAAGGCCACGCTCCCCGGCGTTAAAACTATCCATCGCTTCATTAACGGAGATAATCAGTTTTACGCTGACGGAATCTCTTTGGAAGACGAGATCGATTACTCCGTAATTTACCACCCTGTGAATTCCAAAAAATATCATCTGAGCAGGAACGATGCAAAAGAGGTATTAATGCACCAGTTCATGAAAGACGGGAAACAAATACAACCAATGATGCCCCCGCATGAGGTTGCCGCGTATCATAAAAAAAGACTGCAGCAACTTCCTGAAGAATACAAAAGATTTTCAAACCCGCAGCTTTATCCGGTAGGCATTACAGGTCAGGTGACAGATCTCCGCGACCGGCTTGCGAAAAGCTTTTTAAACCGATGAAACGAGCCCTAAGAGCCATACCACTTACGCAAAACCATGTTATCCTGGCGAGTTCCATCCGTTGATAGCTTAATTGAAGAACAGATGCTGATACGCAAACAGCAGAGGCATTAATTGAAAAAATGGACCGATGAAAGCACTCCTTATTGTCGATCTCCAAAACGATTTCCTTCCAGGGGGAGCTTTGCCTGCTCCTGACGGAAGAAAAATCATTCCCGTGGTAAACAGGCTGCAGGATCATTTCGAGCTTGTTCTCGCTTCGAGAGACTGGCA
>CAZOYZ010000208.1:1797-4198 GCA_964584045.1 uncultured Prolixibacteraceae bacterium
CCGGGTGATCAGGGATGCTGTTGCCCCGGTCAGGGCGTTTCCGGAAGAGGAAGACCAGGCGTGGCAGGAAATGTCGGAGGCTGGAGCAGTCATCATTACACATAACCAGTTGAATCTATGACAGAGGGGCTAAAACCGCCCCTCGTCCCTGCTTTACTGATTCAATTCTTATCCTGACTTCGATTTATAACTGAATGTTGATCATGACGGAAGGAGGTGCCAGCCGGTAGCCGTGGTGATAACGCTCAAAAACCAATCCTCCGTAACGGTAATACCTTTGGTCGCCAATCCTGATCCGTACCGCATGGGAAGGAATTTCATAAAAGACAACCGCCCTCGGGATTTCAACCCTTACATATCCCACATTTGGGTACAGCTGATAATAATGCCCTCCATGAAAATAATAATAGCCATGATCACATCTTAATCTTACCGGTACTGAGCTGAATGAACGGTAAACTGTTCCATACCGGGGGTGATGATACGTATCCATTTTATGTAAATAATAACGATCATCGTCATGCCTTTTATAAATTTTTTTACCGTTCCCATGACGGTCGTAGTCATAGTAGCGATAGGACGGATGGTCTTTATGATCATCATACCGGTATGCAGATGCCTCATAACCAGAGTTATACCTTTCGGCCTTTTTATAGGCTTTCTCATGTTTGGTATGGTTCCTGTCAGAATTACCTTTGGGTTGTGCTTCTGCCGTTAAGTTTACCAGACACATACCAAGCATTGCCAGGGTGATCAGTCGGAAGTAAAATTTCGTTTTCATGGTCCCGTTATTTTATCATTAGACGTTTGTGAACTATACTGATACCGGTAATCAGTGATGAACTATTCAAAGTCTGTGCCAAAACTGCATCATATTGATAGCCAGGAGAATTATTTGGTAGCTTATCAAACTGACACTCATCAGATGATTTGCTTATCAATTTGACTATTTATCCTGATCCGCGTAATCTGATTAAATTTGCTATTTTTGCAGAAACCTTATGCAGTAGTGGGAAGAATAATGGCAATTGATTATGGACAAAAACGTATCGGGCTGGCTGTAACCGATCCGTTAAAGATCATTGCCACCAAACTGGCTACGGTGCGTACCCATGAAATTTGGGATTTTTTCAACGATTATTTCCAGAAGGAACAGGTGGAGCGCGTGGTTGTCGGATATCCGGTTCAAATGAACAATAAACCTTCTGCAGCCGTTCTTTACATCGACCCTTTTTTAAAACGTTTCCGGAAGTTGTATCCGGAAATGCCGGTCGAGCTGACCGATGAACGGTTTACATCAAAAATGGCGCTTCAAACCATGATCGATGCCGGATTAAAAAAAAAGGACAGGCAGAATAAGGAAACGGTCGATGCAGTGAGTGCAACTATTATTCTTCAATCGTATATGGAACAACAAAAATTTTTAAAATGATATACCCGATTGTTGTTTATGGCGACCCTGTATTAAGAAAAAAAGCAGAGCCCGTAAGTAAAGATTTTCAAGGTCTGAAAGAACTGATCGATGATATGTTTGAAACGATGTACCTTTCTGATGGTGTAGGGCTTGCTGCACCTCAGATCGGTAAATCGATACGGATTTTTGTGATTGATGCTTCCGTGAACGCAGATGAAGAACCCGAACTTAAAGATTTTAAAAAGGTGTTTATTAATCCGGAGATCCTGGAAAGGAATGGCGATAACTGTATCATTAATGAAGGCTGTTTAAGCCTGCCCGACATTCATGAAGATATTTCACGTCCTCCTTTTGTAAAGATCAGGTACCAGGACGAAAACATGGAAGAACAGGTAGGGGAATACAGCGGATATGCGGCACGTGTGATCCAGCACGAGTATGACCATTTGGAAGGCACCCTCCTGATCGATCACCTTCTACCTTTGAAGAAACGGTTATTAAAAAGCAAGCTCACCGCGATCTCAAAAGGTAAAATAAAAACCTCGTATAAAATCAGTCTTCCCGGGAACAAATAGAAAGAGGTACAATTCAAAATACTTTTTAGATTGCTTCGTATATCCGTGAACGGTACTTCGTACAAAATTTGCGGTTGTTCATAAACTCTTTAAAGAGAAAGGCAACACCGTGAACCCAGTCACGTAGATTCTGAAAAATCGAAAAAACATCATGATAATCATGCTCCGCAGCCGGGGTACGATTGTCACGGTAATTCCATGCGGCAGTTAAAATTACAGGCACATGAAGATTTTCCGGAACTACCCGTTTGTCAGGTTACTGAGCTTTCAGCTGGGCGGAATATGCCTGGCCGGTTTCATACCGGGAGTGGGAAAACTGCTCCCGGCAATTCTCCTGATCCTGACCGTTTGGATGTTCATACCGGGCATGCGGAAGAAATATCCTTTTGACCTGGTGCACTCGGCAGCCCTC
>CAZOYZ010000208.1:4298-5407 GCA_964584045.1 uncultured Prolixibacteraceae bacterium
ACCTTTATTACTTCGCAAAACTATGTCATCTGCCGGGATGATAAGCCTTCAATTCTACCGGCCATCAAAAGGCTTCAGAAGAATCTTGTCTCTGAATTGAAGAAAAAAATGAGAAGCGGGGAGGCATTTCAGGTGGTGTCGGCGCTTGCCCTTGGTTACCGCGACGAACTGACAAAAGAGATACAATCCTATTTCATCTCAACAGGTACCATGCATATTCTTTCCGTATCAGGGTTACATGTGGCCATGATCTTTCTGTTTCTGGACCTGCTGTTTGCTTTTTTAAAAAGCACCCGCTTAGGACGGTTCCTGTATCTGTTCATGATGATCTTCAGCCTCTGGGGATATGCTCTTCTTACAGGATTTTCACCTCCCGTACAACGTGCTGCCGTCATGTTCTCTTTCATCCTGATCGGCAACAGCCTGAACCGGGCGGCATCCATATACAACTCCATCGCCGCCTCCGCTTTCTTTTTGCTTCTTTTTAATCCCGATCTGCTTTTTGACATCGGATTTCAGCTTTCTTACCTGGCACTGATCAGCATCGTTTTCTTTTATCCCAAACTCAACCAATTTCTGAAACTGAAGAATTGGCTTCTGAACCGCATATGGCAACTATGCTGCGTGTCATTGGCAGCCCAAATTGGCGTTGTTCCGCTTTCAGTCTACTATTTCCATCAGTTTCCGGTCTATTTCTGCCTCAGTAATTTTGTCGTCATACCGGCCGGATACCTGATCCTGGGATTAACGGCAGCATTCTTTTCACTTTATCCGTTCGAAAATCTGACATCCTTTGTCGCAGGTTTGCTAAGCCAGGTCACAGATATCACGCTCTGGCTGCTGAAGCGGACAGCAAACCTTCCGTTTGCCGTCATTGACGGCCTTTCCGTTTCTTTCGTTCAGTATATGTGTTTGTTCTTACTGTTTGGAACGATCATGCTTTTCATCGTTTACCGGAGACATGCATTCTTTTTTGCCGGATTAGTCCTTTTGCTTTTGTGCCAGCTTGACGGGCTGATACAGAAGATTACCCTGTTTGGCCAACAAAAGCTGATCGTTTACCGGTCGGATGAAGCACTCATACACCTGATCAACGGAAGAGCAAATTA
>CAZOYZ010000208.1:5507-8765 GCA_964584045.1 uncultured Prolixibacteraceae bacterium
TCAAAAAAAGAAAAATTCACGTGGATTTTGTTGTTTTTATCCGTTACTTTGTCTGTTTAATTTTTTATTGACAGACAGAAAAGACAATGAGGGTTGTTATTGTTGGAGCGGGTGAAGTCGGTACGCATCTGGCTAAAATGCTGAGCAACGAAGAGCACGACATCGTTTTGTTGGATGACGATACCGAAAAACTTCGGAAACTGACAGGTCAGGTGGATCTGTTAACTGTTACCGGTTATGCCAATTCATTCAGGGATCTCAAGGAAACAGGCATTTCCAAAGCAGACCTGTTGATCGCGGTAACACCCTACGAAGAACGAAATATCATGGCTTGTCTTCTAGCAAAGGATATGGGGGCTTTGCGGACAGTTGCACGGATCAACAACGGAGAATACCTGCTGGATAAGTATAAAGAGAAACTTCGGAATCTGGGTGTCGATGAACTGATCTATCCTGAAAGTCTGGCAGGCAAGGAAATCGCATCGTCGGTAAAACAGGTTGGCACGCGACAACTCATCGAATTCTCAGGAGGTAAACTGATCCTGATGGGAATCAAGATCAGGGAAAATGCACCCATACTCAACAAACAGTTTGAGGAGCTTGCTCAAATAGAAACAGAAGTACGTGCGGTCGCGATTAACCGCGCCAGTTCTACTATTATTCCCCATGGCAAAGATTACATCCGGAACGGCGATATTATCTTTTTCTTCACGACGAGAGCTTACCAGGACAGGATCTATGAACTGACCGGAAAAGAAATCTTTCCTGTGCGTAATATTATGATCCTCGGCGGGAGCCGGATCGCTCAAAAAACAATCGAGCGTTTGGGCGACCACTATAATATCAAGGTGATCGAATCGGATAAAGCCCGCTGCCAGGAAATTGCAGATCGTTTTGAGAACGTCCTGGTGATCAACGGCGACGGAAGAAATCTCGATCTGCTGAAAGAAGAAAGGGTAGAAAGAATGGATGCCTTTGTGGCCGTCACCGGTAGTTCCGAGACCAACATTCTTTCATGCCATATGGCGAAAAAGCTCGGAATTAAGCGTACCGTTGCCGAAGTTGAAAATATCGATTTTATGGGGATAGCCGAAAGCATGGACATCGGCAGCCTGATTAACAAAAAACTGATCGCGGCAAGTTATATTTATAAATATACGCTGGGTGCCGAAGTGGCACAGGCAAAATGCTTAACCGCTTCCGAAGCCGAAGTATTTGAATTCATTGCAAAAGAGGGATCGAAGATCACGGACATGACCTTACGGGATTTGTCTCTTCCCGTCGATATGACCATCGGCGGGGTCATACGAGGAACAAATACCTATGTCGCCAAAGGCGATACAGTTATTCAGCCGGGGGATAAGGTTGTCGTGTTTGCCCTGCCCTCAGCAATAAGAAAACTGGAAAAATATTTTAAATAGTTTCTTCGATTTCCGGCTATGCTTAACGTCAAACTAATCATCAGGATCCTCGGCTTTTTGTTAATCATTGAAGGCTTCTCCATGCTTATTGCAATGGCAGTGGCACTCCTGTATCACGGCCCTGATGTGATTGCCCTTCTTCAAACGGCTGCAATTTGCATGACCACCGGAGGGATTGCCGTATTCCTGACAAGAAAGGCAGGAAAGACGATCAGTAAAAATGACGGATTTCTTATCGTAAGCATGGTCTGGATTGTTTTCTCGTTTTTTGGGAGTTTGCCGTTCATGATCGACGGATCCATTCCTAATCTCACCGATGCATTCTTTGAAACCATGTCAGGCTTTACGACAACGGGTGCATCCATCCTGAATGACGTTGAAGCTTTGCCGCATGGTATTTTATTCTGGCGGAGCATGACCCAATGGCTTGGCGGCATGGGGATCATCGTCTTATCGCTGGCTGTTTTACCGGTGTTCGGTATCGGAGGGATGCAGCTTTTTGCCGCGGAGGTTCCCGGACCTGTTACAGACAAGCTCAATCCCAAAATCAGTCAAACTGCAAAAAACCTGTGGGCCATCTACGTCCTGTTCACCCTGGTTGAAACCATTCTTTTATGGATCGGCGGAATGGATCTGTTCGATGCAGTAAACCATTCCTTTACAACGATGGCTACCGGGGGGTATTCAACCAAACAGGCTTCTGTGGCTTATTGGGACTCACCCTATATCCAATACGTGATGATCTTATTTATGTTTATCGCCGGGGCCAACTTCACGCTTTCTTACGCTGCGTTAACAGGAAAATTTGAAAGAGTATACAAGGATGAAGAATTTAAATATTACGCTCTTTTTACTGTAGGGTTTACAGCCATCATCTTCAGTGGATTGCTGATCACCACCGGGCTTGAGATCGAGCATGCCTTCCGGGACACCTTGTTCCAGGTGGTTACAATAATGACAACAACGGGATATGCCACGGCCGACTATATGACCTGGACACCATTTCTGACTTACGTTCTTTTTGCGTTATTCTTTTTCGGCGGATGCGCAGGTTCTACAGGTGGCGGCGTCAAAATCATGCGGATCGTGGTGCTGATGAAAAACAGTTATTATGAGCTGCGCCGTATGCTGCACTCCAGCGCGGTCATTCCGGTCCGGCTGAACGGTCGCGCCGTATCCGATCAGATCATCACGAACGTGCTGGCTTTTTTCATGATCTATGTGCTGATTTTCTTTTTCAGCTCCGTCCTGTTAACAATTGTCGAACCCGATCTTGAATCGGCCATGGGAGCGGTAGCTACAAGCCTGGGAAATGTCGGACCCGGGCTCGGTGATTTCGGGCCCGCGAACAATTTCTACGAACTCCATCCGGCAGGAAAATGGCTGCTGTCATTGCTGATGCTGCTGGGCCGTCTGGAGCTGTTTACCGTGCTGGTGCTGTTCTCACCGGCGTTCTGGAAAAAATAGGCACCTGCACCACAAACTCTACCCTGGCTCACGACTTCCCGATTCATCTGTCTCTTACGCCTTTTACAGGGTGATCTCTCCTCTACCCTGGCGGACAACAACAGGAACATCGCCTGTACAGTCAACCACTGTGGATGGCATGTTCCCTCCAAATCCGCCGTCAATCACCAGGTCGACCATATCCCTGAACTTCTCATGGATCAGTTCGGGGTCTGTCGTGTAATCGATAATCTCATCCTCATCATGCACTGAAGTGGACAAAATCGGATTCCCAAGTTCCCTTACAATTTCCAGGATAATTTTATTATCGGGGACGCGAATTCCAACTGTTTTCTTCTTCCCTTTAAAATAATGAGGTACCTGATTGTTT
>CAZOYZ010000209.1:0-8747 GCA_964584045.1 uncultured Prolixibacteraceae bacterium
AAAAATTGAAACGAAATCAATTCCCCGATTTTGTTGGGGGATTTAGTAAAGTAACATGTATTATGAAATTAACGCTTTTTCTCATCCTGCTGAATGTTTGCGTTGCTTTTTCAAGTACGTACTCGCAGCAAACCAAATTCACACTATCCGGAGAAAACATAAGTATCCGCGATGTACTGGCAAATGTCGAGTCCAAAAGTGAATTCCGGTTTTTCTTTAACAACGAGCTTATTGACCTCGACCAACGTGTCAGTTACCGCATTGAGGAAGGGACGATCCTGGAGTTACTGGACCAGGTTTTACAAAAAAACGGCATCCAGTACGAAATCAAAGATAGGACTATTATCCTCTCACCAAAGTCATCTAATGAACCGGGTATCGCAGCCCAACAGCAACGTTCGGTTTCCGGCAAAGTTACCGACTCTTCCGGCGCTCCTCTACCGGGAGTCACGATAGTTGTAAAAGGCACCACCCAGGGAACTATTACTGACGCGCAGGGTAACTATACTCTTCCCAACACACCCGGTAATGCCACCTTGCAGTTTTCATTCGTAGGCATGAAAACCCAGGAAATAGCCGTTTCCGGGAAAACAACCATTAACGTAAACATGGCTCAGGAAACGATTGGCATCGACGAAGTTGTTGCGGTGGGGTACGGAACACAGAAAAAAGTGAATCTGATTGGTTCGGTAGTGGAAGTGAAAAGTGACAAGCTTGTTAACATCCCAACAGCAAATGTCACAAGTCTCCTGGCTGGTAAACTTCCGGGGATTGTTTCGAGACAACTAAGTGGTGAACCCGGAGCGGATGCCGCCAATATCAGTATTCGCGGATTCGGGAATGCACTTACGATTGTCGACGGGGTAGAGCGAAATTATAATCAAATCGACCCCAATGAAATTGAAAGCATTTCCGTCCTTAAAGACGCATCAGCAGCCATTTACGGGGCACGTGCCGGTAATGGAGTCATCCTTGTCACGACGAAAAGAGGATCATCGGGCAAACCCGTCATCAATTTTAGCTTCAATAATGCATGGCAATCATGCACGAGAATGCCCAGATTTGTTAATTCCGGCGAATTCGCGGAGTCATATAATGATGCCTTACGCAACTCGGGGAGTCCTCTCCAGTTTACGGATTATCAGATAAAGGCCTACAAATCTGTATCGGGAGATAAGAGTGTGGCTTTTACTGATGCAGAAAGGGCACAATTTGAAAGTGAGAAGGCAAACTACGTGAATACGGACTGGGTTGACGTGATATTCAGACCGGCTGCGCCGATGCAACAATATAATTTAAGCTCAAGCGGCGGATCTGAAAAGATTAAGTATTTTATTTCGTTAGGGTATCTTGATCAGAACAGCGTGCTTAGGAGCGGTGCCGACAGACTCAGAAAGTATAGCTGCAGATCAAATATAGACGCTCAAATTACAAAAAATTTGTCAATAGGACTTGATGTATCCGGGCGTCTGGAACTGTTAGACTATCCGCAATTTGGAATAGCCGATATTTGGAATAATTTCATGAGTGATCCGCCAACCAATGCAGTTGGTCCGAGTTCGGATTATGCTACCGGGATGGGACAAGGAGCAGCCGACCCTGACAAATGCGGGACCAGAAAAACGAAAACAACAGACTTGAGCGGTTCCATTTCCATGAATTATTCGGTCCCCTTTATTAAGGGATTATCTGCAAAGGCCAGGTTTGATTATCTCACGGTGCCCGTTTTTCAAAAGAATTTCTTTAAAGCATATGATATCTATTCTTATAACCCGATAAGTGATACATATACGTACAGATTTGCAGGTTCGTGTGCGACAACATCCTTGACTCAAACCTGGACACAGCCCGTGACGATGGTGTCAAAATTATTTCTTAATTATGAACGTGTATTCGACAAACACTCGGTCAAAGCCTTGGTTGTTGGCGAATTCACTGATTTTAATTCCAACACCTTTTCCGCATACCGGACGGGTTATTACACGACAGCGATTGAACAACTATTTGCCGGTTCATCCACCGGACAAACATGCACCGGAACCGAAAGCGCTGACGGGCGAATCAGCTACGCCGGCCGGTTTAATTATACGTATTCGGATAAATATTTACTGGAAACGACGTTCAGGTATGACGCTTCTCCCCGGTTTGCGCCCGACGTAAGATGGGGGTTTTTCCCAAGCGTCATGGCAGGCTGGCGTTTGTCCGAAGAAAATTTTATTAAAAATAACCTGCAATTCGTGAATAACTTAAAGTTACGGGTTTCTTATGGTCAGGCAGGTGTTGACAATATAGCAAGCTATAATTATATGACCGGATACCAGTACTCAGGGGGATTTGTTGACAATTCAGAGTTGCAACTGGGGCTTACGTCAAAAGGGCTGGCCAACCTTAATACGACGTGGGAGAAACATATCACTTACAATGCTGGAATTGATTTCGGTTTATTCAACGATATGCTATATGGTGCTTTTGACGTCTTTTATAAAGAACGGTCCGGCATACTTACCACAAGAAGCGGATCATTGCCATCAACATTCGGAGCAAATCTACCCTATGAAAACCTGAACAGTGCAAATTACCGCGGTTTTGAATTTCAACTTGGGTACAGAGATAAAATCGGGGAAATAGAATACACTATCGACGGGAATATCGCATGGAACAAGGGGAAATACGGGCATGTTGAAGAATCCGACTTTTCAGGTTCCGATCAATATACAAGATTAAGATATCAGAATTCAGGTCGATGGATAAGCAGATATTTTGGATTGGAAGATGCAGGCCTGTTCCAGTCGCAGGCCGAAATTGATGCCTGGCCGGTTATACAGGATAATAATAATAATACGACTCTTCGTCCGGGAGATGTCAAATACCTGGATTTTGACGGAGATAACAAGATCACTGACCTTGATTACCATGTTGTTGGTAAAGGAGATATCCCGGAGATCACGTATGGTTTGAATATCAGCGGAAAATGGAAAGAGTTTGATTTGAGTATGTTGTGGCAGGGCGCCACAAATTATTCCATTATTGAACCTGGGATGAGACCATATCAGTTTACCCCATCTACGATGTCTGCGGTTCAGTTGGACTACTGGACACCTGAAAACACCGACGCCAGATATCCGCGAATTGGAATTTCCGGATTCAACAACAACAAATACTCTTCCACCTTTTGGCTGATCGATGCCTATTATGTTCGTCTGAAGAATATTCAACTGGGCTATTCCCTCCCCAAGTTTCTGATTGAAAGGATAGGGATGTCGGATCTAAGATTGTACGTATCCGCGGTTAATCTGTTGACCATTTCCAATGTAAAACATAGTGATCCTGAAGTTCAGAGTTGGACTGGTGATTATATTTTCTTTCCCCAGCAAAAAACGATTAGTTTAGGGATAAACATGTCATTTTAGGTACAACCTTTATATAGCGATAAAATGAAAACGATAAAATATTTATTGATTTTGACACTGATCTGTTTTTTCGTTCAGTCATGTGAAGAACTTCTTGAGAAAACACCCCTGGATATCATTTCAGACGACGTGGTATTCAATGATGTTACTTTGGCAAATTCATACCTTGCCAATTGTTATGGGTTAATTAAAGGGCCTTCCACTTTTCAGCCTCTGTCAAGTGATGAAATACTTAATGATGAATCCTTACTTAGTGGCGAGGGAAGTACACCACATACCTGGACTAATGAATGGAATAATAATTACCTTTTCGGTGCTTTGAATAATACCGGTGGATTAAAAGAATACTGGGGTTACGATTTGGTCCGGAAATGTAATTTCTTTATCGAATCTATGGCTGCTTCGACACTTGACGAGAGTGTAAAAAAAGAACTTTCAGGCCAAATGAGAATGATCAGGGCAGTCACTTATTTTGAGATGGTAAAGCGTTATGGCGGCATTCCATTGATCACAAAAGCACAATCGGTTACCGATCCTGAATCGGAATTATTTGCAAAAAGGAATAAAGAGCAGGAAATTTATGATTTTATCGGTTCGGAAGTTGATGCCGTACTGGATGATCTCCCTGTTGGTAACGTAAACAGGTTTACCAAATACGGAGCCCTGGCCCTTAAATCACGAGCCATGTTGTATGCCGGTTCAATCGCAAAATATGGGACAGTCCAGTTGGATGGGGTTGTGGGAATTCCCTCAAATCTTGCTAACGCGTATTTTCAGGCCTCGTACGATGCGTCAAAACAGATCATACCAAATGCCGATGGCGGTTCCGGGGGTGCCACATTCTCTCTGTACAAAGAGAAAATCGTACCGGGGGAACTGGACTCGTATGCTAAAAATTATAATGCATTATTTGTAACAGAGAAAAATTGTGAGTCGATTTTTGAAGTAGACTATATTAAAATAATACATGGTAATGTAGCAGGTTTTGGAAGTATTGGTGCCGGAACGATGATAGACCCGGCTGTTGATTTTGTCAATGCATATGAGATGGCAGATGGCAGTTCCGGTGTGATCGATTTTACGACTGCTGCTTCCGATAACGTACCAAGTATTTTTGCAAACAAGGATCCACGATTCCGTGGATCAATACTGGTACAAGGGGATCTTTGGAACGGTAAAACGATAGGATGTCAGATGTATATCATTAAGGAGAATGGTGAAAAGGTAGGAGTTGACGGTGAGTATTATACTGGTCTAAATGGATTTACCATACTCACCAAGGGAGCATACAGGGCATGGACCGGATTTATGACGAAAAAAATGACTCACGAAAATGGAAGAGATGATGGGGCATCACCATTTGGCGCTGATGATGATGTTCCCTGTCTCTATTTTCGTTTAGGTGAAATTTATCTGAACTGCGCAGAGGCCGCTCATGAGCTGGGTAATTCCGCTGATGCGCTTAAATATGTCAATCTTATACGGGAGAGAGCCGGTATTTCCTTACTTAGTTCCGTTAACATGGCAAAAATCAAGCAAGAGCGCCGGATTGAATTAGCCTTGGGAGAAGCGCACCGGTGGTGGGATTTAAGGCGTTGGAGAGATGCAGCCAAATCGATAGCAGAAGGAGGGCTTAATGGTTTCATTAAAAAAGCTGAAGTATACTATGACTTTCGTGACAATCAATATCACTTCAATTATGCAAATGCTGAGCCTTATGCCCGTGTCTTTAAGGAAGCTAACTATTATTTGCCCATCGCTGTTTGGAAGATTAACAATAATCCCAATCTGGTTCAGAATCCTGGATACTAAATCATAATTTTCAAAGAGATTATCGTCATGATGCTGATGGCGGTAATCTCTTGTTCAATGTCTGTTTGAAACAACAATATTGATATTATTATCATGGGAAATAAATTTAAAAATTTCAAACTCAGAATAGATGCACTTCTGTGACTTTCGTCGGCTATTCTGGTTAGGAGTAATAAGCATGTTTTTCCGATTACCTGTTCTTGCGGGGGATTCAGCAGCTTTCAAGTTGGAAATTAAGGCGCCCATAACGAGATGGGATGAAGCTGTTCCGCTTGGCAACGGCTTAACAGGTTGCCTTGTCTGGGGAGAGAGAAATCAACTGTCCTTTTCTTTTGACCGGGGTGACCTCTGGGATAACAGAATCCCCGGTGAATTAGAAGAACCTGGTTTCACCTATGCCAATATCAGAAGACTGGTAAAAGAAAGGAACAACAAAGAGCTATCGAGACTTACGCTTAAGCCGTTTAATTGCCCCTATCCGACAAAATTACCTGGTGTCCGGCTTGAATTGGAGATAAAACCCGGTTTTAATGCAGAAACATTCAATCTTGATATGGCAAGAGCAGTATGTACGGTTGAACCTGTCTGCGGAAAACCAGTGATCTTGTTTACCAGCGCGACCAAACCCGTCACGCTTATCCGTTGTCCTGAATACGTTCGCGCATCCCTGAGCGTACCGGCTTCTCTAAAGTTGTTAAGGTATCCTGAACCACAAACAAGCTGCGAAGGAGACAATCTCTGGTGGAGGCAAAAAACTGTTGGAGAACTGGAATATGGAGCCTATACGGCTGTGAAAAAAATGAATGGTGAATACCTGATCGCTATATCTTTCACTTCCAATGAAGATAATCAGGATTTTATGGCACTGGCAAAAAAGCAAGCCCAGGAAGCTTTAGAGAAAGGATTTGCAGATATGCTTGCAGAACATGAACGGTGGTGGAGCAATTTCTGGTCTGTCTCGGACATAGACCTGCCTGACGTTGAGTACCAGCGTTATTACTATCTTACGCAATATTTTTACGGTTCCGCATCGCGTAAAGGGTATCCTCCAATGCCGCTGCAGGGATTATGGACGGCAGATGAAGGAGGGTTACCGCCATGGAAGGGCGAATTTGCCAATGACCTGAATGTTCAGATGACATACTGGGCCTGTTATACAAGCGGCCGGTTTGGATGCGGTGAAAGCCTGACCGATTTCCTGTTTAACCTTTCACCGGTTCACCGGGATTTCGCGAAAGACTTTTACGGCGTTGAAGGGCTGCTAATCCCGGGTGCTATGGGATTGAAAGGTCAGCCTCTTGGAGGATGGGCGCCTTATTCGCTCTCACCGGCCATGAGCATCTGGCTGTTGCAAAACAGTTACTTGCAATGGCGTTATACGATGGATAAAAAATTCCTGACAGAAAAATGCTATCCCTATTGTAAGGAAGTATCGGTTGCCATAGAAGCTTTATTAAAGGAAGATGAACATGGCCGGTTGAAACTACCGTTATCCAGTTCTCCCGAGATTCATGATGATTCGCCTCGGGCGTGGCTTACGCCAAACTCGAACAATGATCAGGCATTACTAATCTGGATGGCTGAAGTGATGCTGGAAATGACCAAAACAATGAAAATGAAAAGGGACATCAGGCATTGGGAGATGTTCCGTTCAAAGCTTGATGGGCTTGCCGTTGACGAAAATCATGTCTTGCGTTTGTCTCCAAAAGAATCACTGAATGAATCGCACCGTCACCATGCCCATCTTTTGGCGATTTATCCCCTTGGCGTGCTTCATGTTGAAAACAGCCTGCACGATAAAGAAGTCGTCATTGCCTCCCTGGATCATCTGAAAAAATTAGGTACAAAGCTTTGGGTTGGATTCAGTTTCCCGTGGGCTTCCTGTCTTGAAGCAAGAGCCGGGCGAGCAAACGAAGCTTTTAATTATCTTGATGCTTTTATAAATGCATTCACTTCCCCAAATGGCTTCAACCTTAACGGCGATCAGTCCGGTAAAGGCTATTCATCCTATACGTATCGGCCTTTTACACTGGAAGCCAACTTTGGAGCGGGCCAGGCTATCCATGAGATGTTACTCCAAAGCTGGGGCAGTAAAATCAGGATTTTCCCGGCAGTCCCGTTAAAATGGCAGGATGTCCGTTTCAGAGACCTGAGGGCTGAAGGAGGTTTTATGGTTACCGCCGAACGTAAGGCCGGCAAGACCGTTTCTGTCCGGATCAAGGCCTCGGTTGACAGCAACCTGACACTTAAAGATCCTTTTGATAGTATTCCTGTAAAATGGAACCATAAAGTCAAAAAAGTTGGTGAATATTATGAGTGCAGGCTAAAGGCAGGGGAAGAATTAATAAATCGATGAATAGTGCTAAATTCTAATTTTTAAAACAATGAAAAAGTATCTGTCAATCCTTCAGATCAGCATGATAAGTTCAGTCAGCTTGTATTTTGTTTTCGGATGTTCATCCGGGTTAAGACAGGCTAAGGATGTTGAAGATGAATATTCAATTGCAGCCTATGTCTGGCCGTCGTGTCATGATGAACCAATGAGCCGTGAAAAATTATGGGGACAAGGAATTGGCGAATGGGAAATTATCCAAAAAGGAGATCCCCGGTTTGAGGGTCACTACCAGCCCCGCATTCCGTTATGGGGATATAAAATGGACGATGATCCAATTGTCTGGGAACAGAAAGTAGAAGCAGCAACATCGCATGGGGTGAATACCTTGATTTTCGATTGGTACTGGTATGATGGCAAACCATTCCTGGAAGAAACGCTTGATGAAGGATTCCTGAAGGCCATGAATCATGAAAAAATGGATTTTTATCTTATGTGGGCTAACCATGATGTTCCGGGTAATATGTGGAACCATTTCAGGTATAAGAATGATTCTCTTATATGGACCGGGGATATGGACTGGAACAATTACAAAATAATAGTTAACAGGATCATCAAAAAGTATTTTAGTCAGCCAAACTATTTCAGGATTAATGATGAACCGGTATTTTCCATATTCAGCACCTCGAATCTAATAAAGAGTTTCGGTACACTTGAGGGAACCAGAAAAGCAATAGATTACTTCCGTGATGAAGTTAAAAAAGCCGGGATTCCGGGGTTACATATCCAATTGATCGGATGGGGCAGCAATCTCAATCCGCATTTATTTGGAGATCAGTGCACTGAAGGGAAAAGCGTGAATGAGATTGTATCCTTCCTGGGAATCAACAGCGTAACGACCTATAACTGGACAGGATCCGGTATTTATGAAGACTATCTCGAATGGGGAGAGAAAGCGATGTTATTGCAGCAGAATTGGGATTCCTCGTTAACGATACCATACTTTCCAAATGTTTCTGTAGGATGGGATAACACACCAAGATACCCTCAATTTAGTAAAGATGCGGTGGTTCATCTTAATAATACCCCCGAGAGTTTTGCCGCTTACCTGATAAAGGCTAAAGAATATGCAGACAACCACACTGAACAGCCAAAACTGATCATCATTAATGCCTGGAACGAATGGGTCGAGG
>CAZOYZ010000210.1:0-1164 GCA_964584045.1 uncultured Prolixibacteraceae bacterium
CTTTTTCCAGAAATAAAGAATCAAGGTAACAATAATCCAAAATGGCCAAATCTTGATTATAAACAATAAGAAATCAACAAAACCGAGCCAACCTTTCGATAATGATTGCTTGAGTCTTTCGGAAAATTTATCCCGTTTTGCCGGATTATATTTGAAATCCTTTTGTTTAGATATTGTTAAATCCAAAGTACTGTAATCAACCAGGTCGCTTAAATATTTTAATCGGCCTGTTGTACTGTCAATTTCTTCTTCAAGTCCACGTATTTTTTCTTCAATCTCCAGTATTTCCTTGACACTATTCGCTTTTTTCAACAAGTCATTATATCGTATCAGATAATTCCGTTTGTTTTCAAGTCTTGTTTCCAAATCAATAAATTGGTCTGTTACATCTCTTGCATCGATTTCTTTATAAAGTATCTCGCCCTCACTTGTTTCGATACCTGAGATAAACTTCTCGAAATTTGCACTTGGGATCCTTATTTTAAGATTATATGATAATTCCCGGTCCGAATTATTAAAACTCTCATTTGCATAGTATCCACCGTGATTTTTTATCAAAGTGTCGATTCTGAATTTAGTGTTCTCAAGTTCTGAAACCCGAAGACCTAATCTCCCATCTTTGATAATTTTTTTCTTAATCACCTCTTGTTTTTCAATTTTATCAATCGGTGAAGGTGGTGCATTTGGGGATTGTCGTGTTATCGGAATCACTTCTTCTTCCATGTCAGCAACTGATAAAGAAGCTTTATCTGACTGGTTCTGATGACAAGATGCAATTAGAATTGACAAGATGAATATTGATAGGATCTTTCTCATATTATTGTAATTTAAATGTTTGCAGTGTTTTTTTAATTGGCCACAACGTTGATGGTATGGTGTCGTGCGGGATTACAAAGCGATTTCCTATCAGTTTACACCGGCTTTTTTTACGAGCCACATCCATTCGCATATCACTGAAACCCTTATTGGCTATACCGCGTATGTGCCCTGCATGAGCAGCGCGCACCTGCTGGAAGCTGTTGAGAAAGTTTAAAAATACGAATAAAAAGTAATAAAAAACATAGTTTCAGCAGGTGTATTTTTTTTCAGCGGTATAAGTCCCTCATGTACCGGGGTAACGCCCGGAAGCATAGCAAGTGAAGGTGGTTTGGGGTGACCCATGTG
>CAZOYZ010000210.1:1264-4387 GCA_964584045.1 uncultured Prolixibacteraceae bacterium
ATAAAGCGGATTTTGACCGGGCTGATTTTCCTGATGACCGTCCTTGCGGGACATGCTGCTGCTAATCCCACCGATCCGGCCCTGCTTCTTTCCCGCCTTAATCTTGATCATCCTGGTCTGGAGCAGGTCAAAAACCGGGCAGCCGACCCCGCTGCCGCCATGCAGGCATTGCTGACTTACTACCGGGAGCGAACCTCCGTGAAGCATCCCGTTGAACGTTCTTCCAAATCCGCCGGACTGAACTGTTCTGCCACTCCGGAAGACCTTGAGACGGCCAGTAATGCCCTGAAGCATATTTTGGTTGGACAATCCGCCTATCCGCCTTATTTTTGCGGCGACGACATCAACTGGAATACCCGTCCTGTTCCTGACAATGAATGGGTCTGGCAACTGAACCGGATGAGCTTCTGGGATGCCTTGGGCCGTGCTTACCGGCATACCGGCGATGAAAAATATGCCCGCGAATGGGCTGATCAACTGGTCGGCTGGACGATGAAGAATCCGCGGGACCAGGAACACGCGCACGCCTGGCGGTCGATCGAGGCAGGCATAAGGGGCTACCGGTGGACCGGCTTATTTCAGCGGTTTATCGATTCGCCGTCGTTCACGACCGGGGTGCTCACCGCCTTCCTGAACAGTTGTTACGACCATGCTTCTTTCCTGATGACTGTGTACCGGTCGCGCAGCAACTGGGCGTTGATGGAGGCCGAAGGCATGGCATTTATCGCGATCATCTTCCCTGAATTCAGGGATTCGCCCCAATGGCAGGCGGAGGCCGTCAGACGCCTCAACAACGAGATCAGTCTGCAGGTATACCCCGACGGGCATCAGCGTGAGCTGGCGACGGGCTATCATCTGGGATGCATCAACTGGTTCATGCGGACCTGGGAACTGGCTGAGATGAACGGCATCGGCGGAGTGTTCCCGGAAACGTACCTTCAAATGGTCGAGAAAATGTGTGAGGTGCCCATGAAGCTCTGCTTTCCGGATGGCACCCATACCCAGTTTGGCGACGACTGGGCCGGAACGCCGGGACAACACAACAATCAGTTTGCCGAATGGGCGACATTTTTCGGTCGTGATGATTTTCGTTATCTGGCAACAAATGGTGAAAAAGGCGCTCCTCCTGCCCGAACCGCCTTTGCCCTGCCTCAGAGCGGACTTTATTCCATGCGCAGCGGATGGGACCGCGATGCCATCTGCCTGGTGTTGAAATGCGGCCCTGATGGCGGAGGACATTGTCAGCCGGATAACGGTACATTCACCCTCTATGCCGGTGGAAGGAACCTGACGCCCGATGGCGGAAGCTACATTTACAGCGGCGACCCGGAAAACAGGGCCTGGTTCAGGCAAACCCGGGTCCACCAGACCCTGACGCTCGATAACCGGAATGCTCAATATGCGCCCCGCCTGCTTCATTGGGAAACTTCCGGCGATCTCGATATCCTGGTCGTTGAAAATGACAGCTATGAAAACTTAACGCACCGCCGGGCCGTTTTCTTCGTCAATAAAAAATATTTCGTCATCGTGGATGAGGCTATTGGCGATGCAACCGGGGAAGTCGACCTCCATTTTCAGTTCGCCCCGGGGAAAGCAGTCTTCGATCAGGAAAGACTGACGGCAAAATCCGCCTTTGAGGCGGGCTGGAACGTTATGGTCAGGACAAACCCGCAAAAAGGCTTGACCATACAGGAAGAAGAAGGACAGGTTTCATTCAGATATACGATCAGGGAACCGCGTCCGGCCTTCTGTTATCGCCTCAGGAAAGAAACCGCTGACCGAAACATTCGTTTTGTGACGGTGGTCGCCCCCTGGCTGAAGGAAATACCGGAAATCGAGGTTGAACCGGACAAACTTTCTGATCCCGGAGAACGTCAGCTCCGGCTGAAGATCCGGGAGGGAGGTGTGACGAAAGAAGCCGGATACACGCTTCGCTGACTGTCGTCTTATAAATTGCTAATATCATACCAATATTCGCTATTATCTTAAAAAATAATGCCGGAGTAATCCATCATATTTGCAATGATTGATTGAAAATAGCGTGTATGAAGTTAGGATTCGGATTATACCGGCATATGCTGGATGAACAGCATTACCAATTTGCAAGACAATGCGGGGCTACACATGTGGTCGTTCACCTGGTCGATTATTTCGGTCATGAGAAAAACAGAAAAGAAAGGGCTGATCAACCTATTGGCGGGAAGGGAGGATGGGGTAATGCCGGGAAGGGGAAACTTTGGACGCTGGAAGAACTCCTTAAAATAAAAGCGGAGATCAATGCCCACAGCATGGAATGGGAAGCTATTGAGAATTTTGATCCTTCCATGTGGCACGATGTCTTGCTGGATGGGCCCAAAAAGGCGGAGCAGATCGAACTTATGAAGGAACAGATCAGGATTGTTGGCAAAGCAGGTATCCCGGTATTCGGATATAATTTCTCTCTGGCAGGGGTTTCCGGGCGGATCACCGGTCCGTTTGCCCGCGGGGGAGCGATCAGCGTGGGCATGGATGGCGTTGACGATTCGCCTGTTCCCAGCGGTATGGTTTGGAATATGGTTTATGATCCCGGTGCACCTGAAGGATATCTTCCTGAAACTACATACGAAGAATTATGGAGCAGGCTGCAGTTTTTTTTGGATGAACTGGTACCTGTCGCGGAGGAGGCAGGAGTCAAACTCGCCGCGCATCCTGACGATCCGCCCATGCCGTGGGTGCGGCAAACACCAAGGCTGGTCTATCAGCCGCATCTGTATCAGAAATTATTGGACATGAAGCCCAGTCCTGCGAACAACCTGGAATTCTGCCTGGGCACGATCGCCGAAATGACCGGGGGGGATGTTTATGAGGCCACCGACCTTTATTCAAAGCAAGGGAAGGTGGCTTACGTGCACTGCCGTAATGTCGTGGGCAAGGTGCCTCATTACAGGGAGGTATTTATTGATGAGGGCAGTATTGACATGGGCCGGATCATCAGCATCCTTAAAAAGAACAATTTTGAAGGGGTACTCATTCCCGACCATACCCCGCAAATGACCTGTGATGCCCCCTGGTACGCCGGGATGGCTTATGCCATGGGATATCTGAAGGGTATTATGGACCAGCAGGCTTTTCCTTCTTGTCATG
>CAZOYZ010000210.1:4487-8717 GCA_964584045.1 uncultured Prolixibacteraceae bacterium
TCAAAACAGCAGAAATGAGTTCGGATAAGGAACAGATTTACGCCATCATGACCAGGTATTTTCAGGGTAACATTCCGGATGAGGAATTGGTGACCCTCGAAAACTGGAAATCGGAGAAAGCAGCGAACCGGATTGAGTTTGATGATCTGGCCGAGTTGTGGCGCCGCACAGGAAAATTTCAATTCTCTGAGAAGATCGACACCGATCGTGCGCTTTCTGATGTGCACAGGAGATCGGCGATCACACAAAAGCAGGTATTTAAACTGACGCTGGTACAGCAGATTGCTGCGATCCTGATCTTGTCAGTCCTGTTTTCCGGACTTTACACCTGGTTTTTCTTACGCAATCCCGCCGACGATAGGTATTATGAAGAGGTTCAGGCAGCCTGCGGAACCAGGACCCGTGTCGAGCTTCCCGATGGCTCTTCCGCATTTCTGAATTCGGGGAGTTCCCTTCGTTTTCCCGGTAAGTTGACCACTCAAAAGGAACGCAGGGTTGAATTGAAAGGAGAAGGTTATTTTAACGTAACCAAAGATCCGGAAAGGCCATTTATCGTTGATGCCGGAAAAATTTCAATAAAGGCTTTGGGGACAGCTTTCAATGTGAACGCATACGAACCGGAGTCAGGAATTGACGTGGCGCTCGTTGAAGGGAAGGTGTCTGTTCATGTTGAACAAGGGAAAAATTCTGGTACAGGTATGATGCTCGAGCCTAATGAGCTTGCCCGTTTCAATGCCGGCGAAAACAGTTTATCAAAGGAACTGATCCGGGATCCCCGGAAATATACAGGCTGGACAGAAGGGAAGATGATTTTTAAAGACGATCCCATCCGGGACGTTGTAAGAAGAATGGAAAACTGGTATCATGTGAATATCCGGTTGCAGGATAAGGAGTTATTGAATTACAGGTTCACCGGAACATTTGTGGACGAACCACTGGAAGAGATCCTGAATACGTTTAGCCTTACTTCACCCATGCGCTATGAAATCATACAGGGGGCTAAAAATATGGAAGGGGTGTATTCAAAACGGACGATCATATTAAGAACCAGATAAATAAAAGCTAAACTTAAAAAAGAACTGCCCATGGATAAACAAGAAAACAGGAAGATGGTGGAACATCTTCCTGTTGGTTAGGATGTCTGTTGCAACAGACTTAAAATTTAGTTAAAAATTTCAATTCAAATTTATGAAAAAAATTAACAGGAAGGGAATACCGCATAATGGTATTCTGTGGAACAAAGTTTTACACACTATGAAACTGACAACTTTTTTCTTTTTTGTTTCAACATTTACGTTGATCGCTTCGGGAACCTTTTCTCAGAATAAAACGTTCACGATCAACATGCAGAATGCGCTGATCAAGGATGTCTTGCAGGAAATCGAAGATCGGAGCGGGTATTTTTTCATTTACAACAATGAGTTTGTAGATGTTTATAAAAAAGTGAGTATCAGCGCCAAAGACAAGGATATTTACGATCTTCTGGATGTCATTTTCCGGGGACAGGAAATCACTTATACGGTTTCTGACAGGAGGATCATTCTTTCGCCGGCAAATAAAGTCCAGGCCGTCGTTCAGAACAAATCCGTGTCAGGAACGGTCAAGGACCAGTCAGGTCAGCCTCTCCCCGGGGTTGCAATCGTGGTAAAGGGGACAGCCGTTGGGTCCATTACAGACATCAAAGGGGATTTTTCTTTGGGCAACGTTTCGTCAGACGCGACACTGGTTTTTTCTTTTGTCGGGATGAGGACGACCGAGATCCCGGTATCGGGAAGGACGAGGATCGATGTGGTGATGTCGGAGGAAACCATTGGTATTGAAGAAGTGGTTGCCGTGGGGTACGGTGTCCAGAAGAAGGTGAATTTATCCGGAGCCGTAGCTTCAGTCAACGTAAGCGAACTGACAGAAAGCCGTCCGGTCACCAACATTTCGAACGCCTTGTCCGGTTTGGCAGCCGGAGTATCGGTAACCTCGGCGAGTAATCGTCCCGGGAACGATGATGCAACCATTCTGGTGCGCGGTCAGGGCACATTGAATACTTCTGCCCCCTTAATTATCATCGATGGTGTGGAAGCGGCCATTAACTCGGTAAATCCCCAGGATGTTGAATCCATTTCCGTGTTGAAAGATGCAGCTTCCGCTTCAATTTACGGTTCGAGGGCAGCCAACGGTGTGATCCTGATCACGACAAAACAAGGGAAGGCGGGCGCTCTCAAACTGGATTATAACGGTTATATGTCGTTTGAATCGATCCGGAAAACACTGGAGCCGGTTTCCAATTATGCCGATTATATGGGATACATGAACGAAGGATATGCGAATTCCAACCTGGCCACATTATTTTCCCAGGAAATGATCGACGCATGGAGGAACGGGAACGACCCGTTGCTTTACCCGAATACCAACTGGATCGATGCGACGTTTGATACCTCCGTGGCCACTAACCATGTGATCTCCATGAGCGGCGGAAGCGATAAGATCCGGTTCTATTCTTCATTCGGATACCTGGACCATCCGGGAGTTCTGGAAAATTCCGGCCAGGAAAAGTACAGCGGGCGGTTCAACATTGAAGGGGAAGTGCGGCCGTGGTTAAAACTGGGGGCCAACATCAACGGTTACTTTTCTGACCTGGACGTAGGAACAGATAATATTGAAAGTTCGAGCGGTGTATTTGCCTATACGTCCGCAACAACACCGGGAATGGTATTTCGCGCACCTGACGGCCGCTATGGAGCCGTGAATAATTCGGAAGATGATCCTCAATCCAGCAATAACAATCCGCTCCGTAATTTAAATTCGGTTTCCGGGAACTATGCGAAACATCATATGCGCGCTCGTTTCTTCGGGACGCTGATCCCGTTTAAAGGATTCTCTGTGACCGGTTCCTTTAATTATGATTTTACGGATGAACAATTGGAAAAGACACCAAATTTTCTTGATGGATGGAACTTTCTGACCAATACGGTTACCCTGGCAGGGACCGGCAAAACGTACATCACCAATAAAGACAGCAAAATAATCCGTCATTTCGGAGATGTCGTGGCCCGGTATGAAAACAGATTTCTGGACGACCGGCTGGATTTTGGGGTGATGGCAGGAGCCAGCCAGGAACAATACCTGACCAAGAATTTCTCCACGACCCGGTATGATCTGATCGATCCCAAGCTGACGGCAATCGATGCAGCGACAGGCGATGCCACATCCACCGGGTCGGCTACCGAGTGGGCCATGCGTTCTTTCTTCGGACGGCTCAATCTTGGCTGGGCAGACAAATACCTGTTGGAAGTGAATCTTCGCGCAGATGGTTCTTCGCGGTTCCTGAAAGGCAACCGTTGGGGATATTTCCCTTCTGCTTCAGCCGCCTGGCGAATTGACCAGGAAGAGTTTATGCAGGCGTTGACCAACAGGTGGTTAAACAGTCTGAAAATCAGGGCCTCCTATGGTTCCCTGGGAAACAATTCCTTACATGATACGAATCCGAACCTGAACAATTATGCGGCACAGTCTGTGTTTGAACCGTCAAATTATTCATGGGGAAACGTGATGGTCGTGGGTTTGGCGCAGTTGTCGCTCGCCAATGCGCTGCTTACCTGGGAAACCACCTATGTCACCAATCTCGGTATCGATTTTGGCGTCATGGATAACCGGCTAACCGGAACAGTCGATGTGTTCAGGAAAAAGACGGAAGATATCCTGATCAATCTTCCGGCACCGTCAGTGCATGGTACATCTGCTCTGCCGAAACAAAATTCAGCGACGGTAACCAATAAAGGGATTGAACTGACATTGGGATGGCAGGATAAGGCGGGTGATTTCAGCTATGGGATCAGCGGGAACATTACGTACGTAAAAAACAAGGTGGATAAGTTCAAGGGAGATGATTATTCGCTTGACGGGGTCAATTACATCCGGGAAGGATATCCTATCAAATCGCAATATATGCTGCGGGTGGACCGGATCGTCCAAACGGATGAAGACCTGGCCATCGTACAGGACATGCTTGCCAAAAATGCCAACGCGTTTGCGGCTTTCGGAGTACCCAAAAAAGGAGATCTGCTCTATAAAGATATTACAGGGGAAGGAATTGTGAACAGCGATGACCGGCAGGTGGTCAGCGATGGCAATAATCCCAAATACCTGTTTGGACTGAATGCCTCTCTGGGATATAAAGGTTTTGATTTTGCCGTATTGTTGCAGGGAGTGGCCGGTGTGAAGGTATACTGGCAGCAT
>CAZOYZ010000211.1:0-4531 GCA_964584045.1 uncultured Prolixibacteraceae bacterium
CCGCGCATCGCAGGATCGAACTGTACCGTCCAGGGGCCGGCCAGCTCAGCGATGACCGTTTGTTTGGGATAATTCGCCTCAACACCGGTAACCTGCGACTTACCTGCGTCAGCGCGGAAAACGATAAAAGCACTTTCAAAAGCCTCCAGTTTCAGAGGAACCACCGTCGTTTGCTCCTTCTGTTCGTATGCCGGCAGGCTCCGGACCGATCCGTCCGTTGCATCCCAAAGTTCAGGCTGCAGGCCCGTCACCCGGAATTCCGGACTAACCAGCTGTTGCTCTCCGGTCTGGTTTGAAATGAAATAGATCTCTCCCCATGGAAGCGTCCTGTGTCCGTAATGAATGGTGTTCTCTTCCGGAAGTTTACAGTCGGGAACGCAGCCGATCAGCGCAAAAGCTTCTTCCATGCTCATTCCGTTCAGGATCATACCCTTCCCTATTTTCCGCGATTTTACATTCACACCATCCACTTCGCCCCAAATTTCCGCAGCCATTGCCTGAACCTGTTCGTCGGCCTGGGGCTGGTTCTGCAAACTGGGTGAACGTTTGGGCGCCGGACCCATAACGACAGCTCCATCGGTGATAAGCTGCTTCAGCTTGGAAAGCAATTCCTGACGCATGGTCTCCAGTTTGGGGAGAACCAATATCCGGTACTGTGTTCCGTGTGGCAGGGTGATGAGCCCGTTTTCCACGGTCATATATTTTTCAATGACTTCGGCATTCATATAGTCGAACTGGTAGCCCACCGGAAGCGCCGGATCGGTGATACCCGTCATTTTGGGCGCGTCTTCGCCGATAAAGTAAGCCGCATCGGCCACATTCAATCCCTGCTGAAGCATCAGGTTTGCCCGCTTCAGGTACCTGAGATAGACGTCGAGCTGGGAATACCAGGTATTCTTCCGGTTAAACTCGTTCCCAAACCAGGCATTCATTCCCGGGTTTTTATCTTCGTAAGGCTGGGTGATGTACACGTGCAGCAGGGTGTTGTTGATCCCTTCGGCAAAGAAGCGGTCGCCGCGCTGCTTGAACATCGCCGGATAGCGGCTGAAAGCAGGCCCCCCGCAGGTGTTCGACTCGGCCGAGATCTTTGTTTTTCCGTAGATGTGTCCGCAGGAAGTGGCTGCGCGGTTTTCAATATTCCCCAGCTCGCCCTCGCTCCAGAATTCGCCGCCTATCTCGTCCGACTGTCCGCCATACATCAGGAACTCGCCCGGGAAACCCCAATGCCCGTAATTTTCAAGCCAGGTATGCAGGCCATGCTGATGACTCACCTCACGAAGTCCGCCAACGTAGTCGTAAGCCACTTTATCGGCCACCATACGACGCATATCCCACAGAAAACGGTCGGACGCCAGTTGGCTGCCTACTGTAAATCCTTTGAACACCGGAAGGAACGGAACGGCATCATAGCCGTATTTCTCCTGAAAGGCAGAAAGGAAGTCGTCTGTAAAATTCTGCCCCCCGGTTTCGTAGCTATCCTGTACAACGACCTTGAAGGTTTTCCGGTCGGCCTCCGGAATGCGCTTCAGAATTTCACCGATATGCGCATTGAAATGGCTCTCTGCATGTTTTTTGCTCATTTTGTCGACCTCAAAACCTGTTGCTTCGGGCGAAGCCGGACTGTTGGTCGTTCCTGTGGGAACCATTCCCGTGCGCATAATGATCCACTCGCCTTCAGGAACTTCCCAGTTCAGCGTGCCGTCGGCCGAAAGATTCGCTGTGATGTCGGTTACCTTCGAGGGATCGATCATCGTAGCCTGATCGTCCGGTTCAGCCTGAAGCGGCCACTGATATTCATGCCAGTAAGGCAGCGGAGAAGGGAACATCTTGGCAAGGGTCTTCTCCGCATAACTGTCTACACGTGGAGAAGCCGAAAGCGCCAGTTCGGCGATTCCGCAGGCCGGATTGGCATTTTTGATAATCAGCCGGTATGTTGTCGCCTCGGTCGAAGGAAAAGATACCACAACCGGAGCATAGGGTTCAAAGCCGACATGAAGCGCCGGATTAGAACGTTTTATCTGAAATTCAGAAAGCGTGCGAAAGCTGCCATCCTCAGCCCGGGCCTGCAGCACTGCGGGCCCCGAAAAAGGATGCTCGGTAAAGCGGATCGTGAGGCTGCGTGCCATAAACGGCTTGGCGGCCTCCAGGTTAATGACAAACTCTCCGGCGGCAGGAAAACTGACCGCGGTCTGCACGTCAGCATCTGCCATTTTCTCCGGCCCGGCCACCCTGGGGGTCGTTGTAATCTTTCCGTTTTGGCTGTTCAGTACAAGCCCGTCATCTTTCGGAGCCGGATAAGCAATAACCCTGACATCCTGAAAAAGCGTATCCGGCTTCTCCAGCTTTTGACTTAGCTTTTGCGGTCCTTTCACCCGAAGCTCCGACGCGGCCAGGTAGCGCATGGCTTCTTCCGGTTTCACCCAGGGCCCGCCCGACTGGCTCCATCCCGGCGAATTAAAAATGCCAATTTCAATATCCAGCTCGCTTGCTGTTTTTAGCGCTGCATGTGTAATCTCCCACCATTCTTCACTCAGCATTTTTACTTTCCCGTAAGGCAGGTTGTCAAGTCCGATGTTCCCGATAAAAGCCCGGTTAATGCCTGCTTTCTTCATGGAATGAAGATCATTGATAACCCCTTCCTTTGAAATATTATCAGAAATCCAGTACCAGTATACACTGGTCTGTATCGAATCGGGCGGACTGACAAAGGCGCTTTCAAGTGCCCCTGAAGCAAGCTGTGATTTCTCCTGGTTACAGGAACCCATGAAGATTGCTGCAACGCTGGTGATGGTCAGAATTAATAATTTTCTCATGATACCTGATTTTTGGTGTTCGTTCCAATGCGTACCTAAAATACGCATAAATTGACATTTTTCCCATCCTGTGCTGTCCGGCACAAGAATAACATCAGAAAAAACGGGATCAAACAAAGAAAAGAATTCACAAGGCAGAGGAGACAGGTGTGTTTAGCTATGCAGCTTATTACTCTGATGAAAACGGACTACTTTTTTGCTGCCTGATCGTCTGCCTCCCGCATCATTTGAAGAATCGTCTCCAGCAGTGGCTGGATGTCTGACTGTATCACCACTAATATTTCGACAGCATCTACTTCGAAATAGTGATGAGCGATAACGTCTCGCAGCCCCATGACCTCTTTCCATGGCACTGAATTGTAGCGTGGCAGCAATTCTCCCCGCGTTCGACGATCAAGACTCTTGACCTCTTCGCCTACCGCAAGCAACTTCATGCACACCGCATTGAGCAGGATCATTCCGGTGGGACTCTTCGTAAAGTCGTCAGGAGAGTTGATGCCTTCCGTCCAAACGAGAATCTCATGAAGCAATCCTTTTATGCGTCCGAGCGTTTCAATCGTCAGCTCCCGATCAAACATAGATCACCTCCTTCATAATACGCTTGCGAAAAGCAGGATTAAGTCTCTCGTGATCCCTAACCACGTCTACCGGTACGCCCAAATATTCAGTCAGTGCCTGAGGTAATCCTGTCAACGATTTAAGACCTAGTGCAGGCCCTTCATAGAAAATGTCTACATCACTCCCGGCGCTCTGTTGCCCACGGGCTACCGAACCAAAAATGCCAATCCTCGCTATACCATACTCAGTCCCGTGTTGGGCTACGAAACCACGCAACCGCGCTATATATTCTTCCTTTGTCGCCATCGCTTTCCGTTTTTGACATTTAAAACAAAGATACGACTTTCACATTTTACTCAGCTAAGTAAATGAAATTAAACCGTCCGCCGGGGGCTGTATCACCATTCACATAAAAGTCCATGATGTTGCCGTTTTCCTGCATGTTGTCGTTCCACTTAAACTCGATGTCAATCTGCTTTTCCAGTCCCAGGACAGATTGTGCAATCTCCAGCTCCAACATGTTGTTCTCCGCCGCAAAGCGGGTGTCGGCCGCCTTCTCCCACTCCCACCGGTTGCCCACATTCTTTTCAACAACGGCTTTCCCTTTTGACGGACTGACGCGGTTTACCACGAAGTCATATCCATTCCAGCCGGTCGATTTATCCCTGTCTGTGTCAATAAAAAGCATCATCCAGTTGCGGTCGGTTTGCGGGCTCAGTTTCCCTGCGGTTTCCACAAAGAAATAGAGTTTCCGGTCGTCCCGGGCCACTTTGGCTCCGGTAATATCGTTTCTTCCCGTCATGTTCCGGTAATACTGGTCATAACGCCCGCGATGGTCGCGGTGCATCGTATTCCCCTTGTAATGGCGATTATGAGGCTTCACATCGGCCCAGCCGTTGAATTTTCCGATGGAAATGCTCTTCGGTTCAGAAGGCACCTCCGGAGGCATCATTCCCTTAAATTTCCGGACCTGGTCGATCAGTTGCAGGTAATACACATCTCCCCTGTCGCCCCAACCCTTATTGGGTTCGATATCGCGGCTGTGATCCCAGTCAAACTGATCGACAAACGAGAAAGGATCGCCGGTCCATCCGTCTTTGGGCAACCATTGTCCGGCAATGTATTCATTCCAGCCGGTCACAAAAACCAGCTCCGGATCC
>CAZOYZ010000211.1:4631-8711 GCA_964584045.1 uncultured Prolixibacteraceae bacterium
TCGGTGGTTTTATAATAGCCCAGCAAAGGCTGCTCCCAGAAAAAGAAGCCGGGCTGTTTATCACCCCACGCCGGATGGTGGTAATCTTTCATCGCCTCCGGATGCTTCCGGACAGTTTCGGTAATGTTCTTTACCTGATAAGTCGTATCGTCATTCCCCTGGTGCCAGGTCCAGTAAAACATAGTCACGAATTTTTCCTTCCTGTTTCCCGCATCTCTAAATTCGCGGACTTTACGCCCCAGGGCATCGGTTGCCGCCCATTGGTCACTGTTCACGGGCTGTGCCGCTGATCGCCCCACGCAGAAGCTAACGATTGTTGCTGCTGCAATTGATTTTAAAAAGGCTTTATTTGTCATCGTCTTAGTTGTATCGTAAATTCGGCTAATTGGTTTCATAGTTGATTTACTTCAAAGAAGTACCATACAATAGTTACCTGTTGAAACCATGCCGAAGTCCGCATCGACTTTGCTCTCCTGAGATCATTCATTGGGTTCGCTTTGTTGTTCCGAAAAAATATTCTTTCGACGAAGGTGGCGCATCTTCTGACCTACTTCCCCATTGCTTATTGGGCTGATCGCTCATGACCAGTTCCAATGTTCCTCCCTTTACCAGGTCATCATGACTAAACCACGCCTTATTCAGGCATTTACCATTCAGGGAAGCCTGCAGAATATACTTATTATCTTTTGAATTATTCTTTGCAATGACCGTAAATAGCCTGCCATTGGGAAGATTAACCGTGATCTGATCAAACACCGGACTTCCAATAGTATAAATTGGTATTCCGGGGATTACAGGGAAAAAGCCCATCATCGAAAAAACGACGAAAGCCGACATGCCACCTCCGTCTTCATCTCCCGGAATACCAAACAGATTGTCTGTAAAGAACGTATCCAAAAGCATCCGGATGCGTTTTTGTGTCTTCCAGGGAGATCCCAGGTAATTGTAGAGATAGGGAATATGAAAGCTGGGCTCATTTCCCATCACAAACTGACCAACCAGTCCTGATGCATCCGGCTGCGTATACCAGAATTTCCATTTTGGCAGTCCAGCATCCTCCCTGAAAAGCTGATCCAGTTTCTCTTCTGCCCTTTTTCGTCCGCCCATCAGCTCAAACAGTCCCTGCAGGTCATGCTTAACGTCCCAGTTATAAGTATAGGCATTGTTCTCCGTGAAATATTCCCGCCCTGCAAAGCGCGGATCGAAGGGTTCGATCCAGTCCCCATTTTTGTCTTTGGGCCACATGAACCCCTTTTCTGTACGGAAAACATTTTTATAGTTTCCGGCCCTTTTCAGGAAAAGTCTTTCATCCTCATCCAGATTTAACTCCATGGCCAACCGCGCAATGCACCAGTCTGAAAAGCTGTTGGCGGTGGTCACTGATACTGACTGACGTTTCTCCCAATTGGGGTCAACTTCCTTAATGGTCTCCTTCTCTCCGGGGGCTAAGCCGGGCATATAGCCTTTTTCATTGTAAAAATCATCCAGAGCAGTCTTCGGCCCATTCCGCCAGGGAATGAGCGTCGCATCCAATGAATTTTTCCGGATCCCTTGATAAGCCATTTTCAGGTCAAAATCGCGCAGCCCTTTGAACCAGGCATCGGCTACCCAGGCAGCAGCATAATTGCCGGTCATTGCCGGCCAGTCGCCCGAAACCAATGCAAAAGAAGGCATTGATCCGCCTTGCTCATACATCCGGATATACGACCTGATCTCTCTGGTCACCCGGTCAGGGTTCAGGATCATATGCAAGGGTTCCAGTGCAATATAATTGTCCCAAATCCAATTGTCCACGTAAAAAGGCTCATCCGATTCATGCACCTGATGATCATAGCCGCTGTAGTATCTCCCGTATTCGTTGATGTTAACCATCCGCTCATAGGCGCGGTACAATGCCGTGTAGAACACCCTTCTTTGTGCAGCTGATCCTCCTTTTACCTGTATCTGATTCAATGCCTTGTCCCATATTGTCCTGGCCTCTTCTTTTACCTGATCAAAATTCCATTCCGGGATTTCCTTCTGCAGATTTTGCCGGGCCTGATCCATGCTGATAAATGAGATCCCGTAACGGAACGAAACGGTACGGCTTTGCTTATCCGTACTTAGCAGCACCCAGGTTTTCTCTGCCTCATGCTTATACTGTACTCCTGTGATATCCACATCTGTTTCGGCATAAAAGTAGGCTTTCATTCCGGAGAACTCCTCAAAACCTGTGATTCGTCCCTTATCCCGGACCTCGATTTCTCCCTTGCCGCTGATCACACCTATTCTCAGGGAATGATCCTCGTTGTTTTTGAAATTAATTTTAAAATAACCGCTCCTCGCCTGAGGTGAGAACTCCAGCTCATCCCCCGTTCCCTCAAATGAGGTATGATAATAATAGGGGGTTAAAATTTCATGACCGTATGCCAGCCGTTTATTCCAGCTATCCGTATCTGCCGGCTCGCTCAAAGGCATAAATGCAAAAACGGGAGACAGCCTGTGTGACGTAACTGTGAGTGGAAAATTGCTGATCTGATCATCCAGATGGTCTTTCCTCAAAGGGAAAACCCTGATCATGCTGTTAGGCAGGTGAACGGTCGGCCGTGTCGGCTCCAGAATGATGCCGACTCCGCCAATGGACGGGTCAACATCGTCCAGATTGGTTTTCTGCTCCTGAGCAAACAAGAAAAACGAATGGAAAAAGAACAGCGTGATCGATATCTTCTGAATATACTTCATGATAAACCTCCCAAAAGCTATGCCTGATATAAAAGCAATGAGTTAAGGTGTTATTCGGAACCTTCGTATCCGCTTCGTCAGTCGTTTGATGATAGCATAATAACTGATTATTTTTGAAGATCCGGGTGCCGTCTTCTTAATTGGATGTCTCCTTCAATATCCTCACCGGCCCCAAAAGTCCTGATTCCACCAGCGGATCATCCTTCTTATAAAAACGATGTGTGGTGAAGGTATAGCGGTTGGATGGCCTTGGGGTGCCATTGATCAGCCAGCCGGGCCACTGACGGTCTTTTATGCCATCGTCAGGCAGCGATTCATCGCCGATAAGCCGGTTCGCCCACAGGTTGGCAACGTCGATCTCAAGGGTATTGCCCTTTGCCTTTACTGCACCGGTGATATTGACCTGCCACGGTGAAGTCCAGACCACACCCAGGTCTTTCCCGTTCAACCGTACCCGGGCCATATTTTTCACCATGCCCAAATCCAAAAAGAGCTCCTGTTTTACAGGGGTTTCGGGAATATCAAATTCTTTGGTATAACGGGCAATCCCCGAATAGAAACGAATCCCTTCTTCCGGCCGCGCAGTCCAATCGTTGAGTGCGTCGAAAACCACTTTTTCGGGACCGCCCCACCGCGTATCAAATGCAACAGTCCAGGGTCCTTCCAAGGTAGCGATCAGTTGTTTCTCCGGGAAATCCGGCTTCCTAACCTCATCGGTACGGTCCGACCGGTAAAAAACAACAAAAAAGCTTTGCGAGGCATCCATTTTCACGTGAAGCGCGATACCGGTTTCTGTTTGGGTCAGCTCATTCAAGGGCCGGATCTCGCCCGTCACGGCATCCCATAGTTCCGCGTTCAGGGTTCCGTCACGGAACAGGCAAACATCGTCGACCGGATGCGAAGTACGGTTCGAAATGAAGTAGACCTCCTGGTCAGGTAGCGACCTGTGGATATACCTGATCGATCCGGAAGCTGTAAAATCGGGGTGAACGTCAAGTCTCTCCAGCAAAACGGCGGTGGAGTCGTAGGGTGGATAAAGTTCCGTGATCATTTGCCCTGCCTGGTTTTTCACGGTCTCCAGGGAAGCCCGGCCGGTTCGGATTTGTTTACTACCCCATAATTCTGTGGCAAGCTTCTGAACCTGCTCATCACAGGCCGGATAGTTGACCAGCGAAGGTGACTTTGACGGAGGATTACCCACCACGGTGGCCCCGGCTTTCACCAATGAAGCGATTTTGGCAAGCAGTTCGGGGGTCATGGTCTCCACATCGGGCAGGACCAGCATCCGGTAAGAAGTGCCGCCGGGAAAAACAATACGCCCATCCTCTACTTCAGCATTTCGCAACAAAAGAGGAGAAC
>CAZOYZ010000212.1:0-8696 GCA_964584045.1 uncultured Prolixibacteraceae bacterium
GTCAGCAGGTTAACGACCCCAAAAGGAGAGCAAGTCTTTGACCTGGGGCAAAATATAGCAGGATGGGTCCGTTTCAGGCTGAAGGGAAAACACGGGGACAGGATCAGGCTGAATCATGCGGAAGTGCTGGACCAGGACGGAAATTTTTACACGGAGAACCTTCGTGCGGCGCGGGCAGAAGACCTGTATATTTTCAAAGGTGAAGGAATTGAGACCTTCGAACCTCATTTTACATTTCATGGATTCCGGTATATCCGGATCAGCGATTATCCCGGAGAAATTGGCATTGATGACCTGGAAGGGCGGGTAATTCATTCGGATATGCCGGTGACCGGGACGTTTGAGTGTTCGGATGAGCTGATCAACCGGTTGCAAAGGAATATCGACTGGGGACTTCGCGGGAACTTTCTGGATGTGCCGACCGATTGTCCGCAGCGCGACGAACGGCTGGGATGGACAGGCGATGCTCAGGTATTTGCTCCGACAGCCTGCTTTAACCGGGACGCTGTGAATTTTTACCGCAAATGGATGAAGGATTTCATCGCTGATCAAAGAGCTGACGGAAGCATACCCTGGGTGATCCCGAATGTCGTCAGGGATGGTGGCGGGACCGGCTGGTCTGACGGATTTGGTGCAAGCGGCTGGGCCGATGCCGCCGTCATCATTCCATGGACTGTTTATCAGGTCTACGGGGATCAGCAGATCCTGGAGGAACAGTATGAATCCATGAAAGGCTGGGTGGAATATATGATCCGGGAATCGGGTGAAGACCGTATATTCAATAAAGGTTTTCATTTCGGCGACTGGCTTTCGTTTGCCGAATATGACTCGTACAACTACAATGCCCCCGATTATGGTTACGCGGGCGCACACACCGATAAAGAGCTGATCGCGACGGCCTGTTTTTATTACACGACAGATCTGATGCGGCAGGTCGCTGCTATTCTGGACAGGAGCGGTGACGCTGAACGCTACGCATCCATTTTGCCTGAAATTAAATCGGCTTTTCAACGGGAATTCATGTCCCGGACCGGGCGTCTGGTCTCACACACCCAGACCGCTTATGTGCTGGCGCTTTCATTCGGCCTCATGCCGGAAGAACTGATCCCCGTGGCTGCAAAACGGCTGGCTGATGATGTCGGTTATTTCGGGCATCTGACCACCGGCTTTCTGGGAACACCGTTGATCTGTCAGGCGCTGACCGACCACGGTTACCCCGAAGTGGCGTTCAGGTTGCTGTTCAATAAAAGGTATCCTTCCTGGTTATATCCGGTGACCAGGGGAGCCACCACCATCTGGGAGCGCTGGGACGGTATCAGACCCGATGGTACATTCCGCACCGCAGGGATGAACTCGTTCAATCATTATGCCTATGGCGCAGTGGGAAATTGGCTCTATTCGGGCGTGGCAGGACTGCGGCCGGATGCTCCGGGATACAAAAGGATCCGGATCAAACCGCACCTGAATGATCGGCTGAGTTTTGTAAAAGCCGGGTTTCACAGTGTCTACGGAGATATTTTGTCACATTGGGAACAACATCCGGACGAACTTACTTTAACGGTTGAAATTCCGGCTAATACGACAGCGTTGATTTTCATTCCGTGCCCGGATACTGCCGGAATTAAGGAGGGAACACTGCCAATCGGCGAGAATCCGGATGTGGTGTTTGTCGGGGTGGAGGAGGGACGAGTGGTGCTGCACGCTGGTTCCGGTGTTTATAAGTTTAAAATAAAACAGGATAAGCATGAAAATGAACTGTAAATAAGGAACAGCATGGACGCAGATAATTTTATGAGACTGGTGACCGGTATCTTTATTTTGTTCGCCGTGGAAGGCAGCGCCCAGGACAAGAGCCTGGTCAATACGTCCCAAAGTCCGTTTGCGAAGCTTACGCCGGTCAATATGACCGACGTAACGTGGACGACCGGCTTCTGGGCTGAGCGCTTCCGGGTTTGCGAACAAAATATGGTACCTCATATGATGAGCCTTTATATGAACGATTCTGTCAGCCACGGTTTCGCCAACTTTGAGATCGCGGCGGGGATCAGGCCGGGAGAGCATGTCGGACCTCCGTTTCATGACGGCGATTTTTACAAGCTGCTTGAAGCTGCTGTTGTTGTAAATTCAGTGAGCAAAGACAGGTCGCAGGAGCAACTGATTGACTCGTTGATCGGGGTTATTGTCAAAACACAGCGGGAAGACGGGTATATCCATACGCCGGTTGTAATAGAACAGCTCCGGGACAAAGGAGAAAAAAAGGAGTTTTCAGAACGGCTCGATTTTGAAACCTATAACATGGGCCATTTGATGACGGCAGCCTGCATTCATTACCGGCTGACAGGGAAAAGGACCCTGTTGGATGCGGCGGTAAGGGCCACGGATTTCCTTTACCGGTTTTACAAAAGAAATCCGGCAGAACTGGCTAAAAACGCGATCTGCCCTTCCCACTACATGGGGGTGACCGAAATGTACCGGACCGTGGGCGATCCGCGTTACAGGGAACTGGCCAACGGACTTATCGGCATCCGGAGCGAGGTAAAGGACGGACATGATGATAATCAGGACCGGATTCCCTTCCGCGAACAGACCAACGCAGAAGGTCATGCAGTCCGGGCCAATTACCTCTATGCCGGTGCAGCGGATGTCTATGCCGAGACCGGTGATAAAAGCCTGATGAAACCGCTGAATGCGATCTGGCACGATCTGGTGGAGACCAAGTTATATATCACCGGAGCCTGCGGCGCGCTGTACGATGGTGTTTCTCCCAACGGAACATCCTATGATCCGTCTTTTATCCAAAAAGTACATCAGGCATATGGACGGAATTATGAGTTGCCGAACCTGACGGCTCATAATGAATCGTGTGCCAACATTGGCAATCTGCTGTGGAACTGGCGGATGTTACTGATCACGGGAGAAGCCCGGTACGCGGATGTCATGGAGCAGGTCATGTACAACAGTCTGCTTGCCGGTGTAAGCCTTGACGGGAAACGGTATTTCTATACCAATCCGCTGGCCGTTTCCGGAAAACTGCCTTATCAGTTACGATGGTCAAAAGACCGGGAAGAATATATCAGCTATTGTAATTGCTGTCCTCCCAATACGATCCGGACTATTGCGGAAATTCACAATTACCTGTACGCTCTTTCGGATGATGGCCTTTGGATCAATTTTTACGGGAGCAGCCGATTAAAAACAAAGCTGAAAAATAAGTCTGAACTGGATCTGGAGCAATTTACCGGTTATCCCTGGGACGGCGATGTTCAATGCACAATCCGTCACGCGCCCCGGGGCAAATTTGTCCTTTACATCCGGATCCCTTCGTGGACAACGGGCGCCACGATCGATATAAACGGGCAGCGAATGAAAGAGGTCCCGGTCCCCGGCAGTTATTGCAGGATTGAAAGGAACTGGAAGCAGGGGGACCAGATCAGCATACGTTTCCCGATGCATGTGGATCTGATGGAGGCAAACCCGATGGCCGAAGCCCTTAAAAATCAGGTCGCTGTTCGCAGGGGACCGGTCGTATACTGCCTCGAATCGGCTGACATGCCGGACAATACCAGTGTATTCCAGGTTGCACTTTCAACAGGAAAGGTTCTGAAACCGGTGAAAATAAATCTTGACGGGACAATTCTGACGGCGCTGGAGGGTGAAGCTTTGATCATCGGTCAGAAAAGCTGGGATCACCAGCTTTACCGGAATGTTCAGTCCGGAGATTTTCGCACGGTTCCTGTCCGGTTGATCCCTTACTTTGCATGGAACAACCGCGGAAAAGGGGACATGAGCGTGTGGTTACCTTCCACCCGGTGAACCAAAAAGAAAAACAAAAATAAGCGGGATTATCTTTGAAATCGTTTACATTTGTGTAGGCTTTATATGAAAGATTAAAAAAAGAAGAAATGGCAAGTATGAATGAAGTCGCCAGGAAGGCCGGGGTGTCCATTGCGACCGTATCACGGGTATTGAATAACAGCCAGAGCGTTAACGACGAGACCAGGCTGAAAATCCTCAAAGCGATTAGGGAGCTGAAGTATCAGCCAAGCCGTGTGGCCAAACGGCTGCGATCAAAAAGCGGGTCCAGTAATCTGCTGGGTGTGCTGGTGCCTGACATCCGGAATCCTTTTTATGTGGACGTTTTAATGGGAATCGAAGACATCGCCTATAAGAACAACTACGCCATTATCATGTGTAACTTCAGCCAGGATGAAAAGAAAGAAGCCATGTACCTGGACATTCTTGAATCGGAGGCCATCGACGGGCTTATTGCTGCGCCTGCAACGGAATATGACCAGCGGCTGAAGAAAATGGTAAAAAACGGTTTACCGGTAGTCTGTGTCGATCGCGGACTCAAAGACAGCGAGGTGGATCTGGTTTGGGTAAACAATGAAGCCGGAGCCTATTCGGCAGTCGATCACCTGATCAAAACCGGATATAAGCGGATCGCTCACATCGGAGGATTACCGAGTATACCGTCCACGGTACTGCGGGAGAAGGGATACAAAGCAGCGCTGAATGATCACCATATTCCGTTCGATCCGAATATGGTCAGACATGGCGACTCCACTTATGAAAGCGGTGCGAAACTGGCGAAAGCACTGTTGTGTTCGGATACGCCTCCCGACGCCCTTTTTACCGGGAATAACCTGATCACGCTCGGTGCCCTTGAAACCATCCATTCACTGAAACTAAGAATCCCCCAGGATATCGCGATCATCGGCTTTGACGATATGTCGTGGGCAAATTCTTTAAATCCGGCACTGACAGCAGTGCGGCAGCCGGCCTGCGAAATCGGGAAAAGGGCAGGGGAATTGCTGATCCAACGGATCAACGATCCGAAAAGACCTTGTATCCAGATGACCATGAATGCCGAACTGATGATCAGAAGTTCCTGCTGAGGAATGACCTTCCTGATGGTATGGAACGCCCGGAAAAACCCAATCGGGCTAAAGAATATCTTCTAAATAACGTTTTCATTTAAAAATATTTTATATCTTTGTAATATGTTGGTAAAAAAGGATATAATAAAGTGTAAACGTTTACATATTTTCCATGAAAAATAATCCATATCAGGGTGTGATTGTTCCGATGGCTACTCCGTTGAAGGAAGATTATTCCATTGACCGGGAAGCGGTCGGGCGTCTGGTTGGTTTACTGGTGGACGCCGGTGCAAGTCCTTTCGTCGCGGGGACCACCGGTGAGGCAGCTTCCCTGTCGGCAGCACAAAAGGAAGTACTGGTGGAGGAGACAGTCAGGGCGGTAGCCGGAAGGTCATTGGTGTATGCCGGTATTTCGGGCAACAGCCTGCCCGAGTCGGTCGAAGCAGCCAGGCACTTTGCCGGTTTGGGCGCCGACGTGCTGGTAGCCACCGTCCCTTCTTACTATCCGCTTGCCGACCATTCCGTTTTACGGTACTTTGAGGATCTGGCCGGGGCATGCCCCGTGCCGCTTATTATCTATAACATTCCGGCTACAACGCATTACTCCATACCCCTGGACGTGCTGGATCAGTTGAGCCATCATCCTAATATTGCCGGACTGAAAGATTCAGAACAAGATCGCGACCGGCTCGATCAGGCCCTGATGCGATGGAGGGAGCGGGAGGATTTCAACCACCTTACCGGCTGGGGAGCCCTGTCACTCTATGCGCTGCAAAAAGGCTCTGACGGGATTGTTCCCGGTACAGGGAATTTTGATCCCGTTTCCTATGTGGAGTTGTATAAAGCAGTGCTGCGGGGAGATCCGGAAACGGCCGGAATCCTTCAGGAGAAGACAGACCGCTTGTCTGCGCTTTATCAGAAAGGCAGAAATTTAAGCGAGTCACTGGCAGCGCTGAAGGTGATCCTTTCCGTTAAGGGGATTTGCGGAACACAAATGATGCCACCGGTTTACCGGATGGACCGTGAAGAAGAAAGGAACTACAGAATAGTGGTTCAGAAGGAGTTGGAGAAATTAAGATGAAGAAAGGAAATCAAATTATCCTGGCCGTTACAATGGGTGATCCTGCCGGAATTGGGCCTGAAATTGCCGCCAGAGCGTTTCATGACCCGTCGGTTTACGGGAAATGTGATCCGGTACTGGTCGGTAATGTACCCTGTATGGAAAAGGCACTGAAGTTGACCGGGCTGGCCCTCCGGATCAATGCGATCGAAAAGATCAGCGAGGCTGTCTTTCAGCGGGGAACAATTGACCTGATCCATGTACCGGCTGATCATGCTGATCAGATCAGGTACGGCGAAATCTCAGCGACTGCGGGGGATCTTGCATTTAAGGCTGTCCGTAAGGCGATCGAACTGGCGATGTGCGGGGAAGTGCTTGGTACGGTAACAGGCCCGATCCATAAAGAAGCGCTGAATCTGGCTGGTCACCATTTTTCCGGGCATACGGAGATGTATGCTCATTTTACAGGGACAGACAAGTACACCATGCTGCTGGCCGACGAAAAGATCAAGGTAACCCATGTCAGCACTCACGTTGCCTTGAGGGAAGCCTGCGACCTGGTGACCCGCAAAAGGGTACTGGATGTAATCCGCCTCACCTGCGACGGATTGAAAAAGATCGGCATAGAAAATCCCCGGATCGGGGTAGCCGGTCTCAATCCTCATGCCGGCGACGGCGGTTTGTTTGGAAAGGAGGAGATCAGGGAGATCGAACCTGCTGTCTGGGACGCACGTGAGGAAGGGATTTGCGCAGAAGGTCCGTTCCCTGCCGATACCCTTTTTGCACTGGCCGAAGGGGGCCGTTTCGACGGCTGTGTGGCCATGTACCACGATCAGGGCCATATCCCTTTTAAACTTGCAGGTTTTGTATGGGACGAGAGATCAGGAGCAATGAAAAGTGTCAGAGGTGTCAATATTACGCTGGGATTACCCATTATCCGGACTTCAGTAGATCATGGTACCGCTTTCGGGATCGCGGGAAAAGGTATTGCCAGTGCCGATGCTTTGCTGTATGCCATTGACTATGCGGTTAAACTCGTTAAAAACAGATGGACATGATCGCCGTAATTGCAGATGATTTTACCGGTGCTGCCGAAATCGGGGGGATTGGATTACGCCGGGGACTAAAAGTGATCATTGAACCTGCTGTCACCGGACAGGAAGATACCGACCTGCTGGTCATCGCCACCAACACCCGTTCCATGCCGGTTGAGGGTGCGAAAAAAGAGATCGAAAAGGTCACAAGACAATTGATCGGTCTTTCTCCAAAATATATCTTCAAAAAACTGGATTCTGTTTTAAGAGGTCACATCTATGAAGAACTGATCAGCCAGCAAAAAGCTTCCGCCAAAAAAAGAGTGATCGTCATCCCGGCAAATCCGCATTTTAACCGGATCATCCGGGATGGTATTTATCAGATCAACGGTATTCCGCTGGCTGAAACATCTTTTGCCGGGGACCCTGAATTCCCTGTAAACAAAAGTAATGTACGGGATATCATTGGCGGCGGAACGGAGATGGTTCTTTCCCTGAATGTCTCCGATCAACTACCCGATGAAGGTTTTACGATCGGGAATGTGATCAGGGAACAGGATTTGATCGCCTGGGCAGAAAAAACAGATGAAAATACGTTGGTTGCCGGTGGTTCCGGATTTTTCGAAGCCCTGTTGCAGAAAGATTTTCCGGAAATAAAAGCGGCTCCCTGCATGAATTGCTTTTTAGGCAGGAATGTGTTATTTATCTTTGGCAGTACCTGGCCAAAGGACACAGAGACGATTAACCGGTTCCGGGAGGCAGACGCAGAGATCCTGAATCTGCCGGAGCCGATTTTTCATAACCAGCCGGACCGATCCTCCGTTCAGGAATGGTCGGGAAGAATTGCTGATCGTATCCGGGTAAACGGACGTGTGGTGATAACGACTGTTTTTTCTGCCGCAGATCATTCCGTGCCGTTTGAAACAGTGAGGAATACAGTGGCACTGCTGACGAGGAAAGTAGCGGCCCGGGTCCAACTGGATGACCTGTTTATTGAAGGTGGAGCAACCGCTTTCGAGGTTTTACGTCAACTGGGTATCAGGCAACTTATCCCTCTCAGAGAGCTGGATTTTGGGATTGTCCGGATGCGTGTACCGGGAATAACAAACCTGTATGTTACAACTAAACCCGGCAGCTATGCCTGGCCGGACTTTTTGACAACTAAAAAAAGGTGCTAAACTGACTTTTATGAAGGCTTTCGGATCTGTTCATCCGGTTGATTATCTGATCATCGTGCTGTCTTTGCTGTTTTCACTTGCCATGGGATTTTGGTTCGCAAGAAGGCAAAAGGACACCGGAAATTATTTTACGGCCAGGGGAACAATCCCATCCTGGGCTATCGGGATTTCCATTCTGGCGACGCTGATCAGCAGTGTCACGTTTTTAGCATACCCTGGCGAGGGATACAAGTCAAACTGGATTTTGCTTGTCCAGGGCCTGATGGTGCCTGTGGTACTGATTGCGATCGTGGGTTTTGTGGTCCCGTTGTTCCGCAGGGTGATCCGGTTAAGTACCTACGAATATTTTGAGAAGCGTTTTGGGCTTTTTGCCCGTTTGTATACCTCGGTCAGCTTCTCCCTGACTCACTTTTCAAAAATGGGTACCGTGTTCTTTTTACTTGCGCTTGCCCTGGGCAAAATGACAGGTGTGGATACGGCTGCTATCATATGGATTGTGGGTACGGTTATTATCGTTCTGACCCTGTTAGGGGGGATTGAAGCC
>CAZOYZ010000213.1:0-2754 GCA_964584045.1 uncultured Prolixibacteraceae bacterium
GCTAAAGCCGTTCTTTTATCGGCGAGTTCTTTAGTTACTTTTGGGTATAAACTTTTGTTTTCCATTTTGTTTTAATTATTATTGATTGATAGCAACCATACCTCTAAGACCATTTTCAACGCTCACAGGTCATTCTCCGCTGCAACGTCCAATCCGGGAGCTGTCAGAATCGCTTTCCGCCAAAACCATTCATGGCTATTTTTTTCATGATTAACTGTTTCTATAAGAAGACAACAAAGTCTTTTTATAAAAGTTTAAAGATCCTGCATCCCAAAAAATTCAATCATCGGCAGATCGTATTTCATCATTCATTATGCCCTTCGTGACCGCCGCCATGTTCAAGAATGTCATGCATAGCTTCAATGGTGTGGGTGTAGTCGACATAAGCTTCGACAAAGGCTCTGCCCTGCTCCTTAGAATTATCTTTTACTTGATCAAGTTCCGATACTTTTTGATATTTTTCGCGAATTACCTTATTCATATGGGCATTCAGTTTTACTAAAAAGCCATCCACTTGACCAACTTTAATGGCTTCATCGGTCATTTGAATAATTTGTTTTGTGGTTCCGGCAGGTTTTAAGCCAGTGTAGGGTGCACCTTCTGTTTCGCGGTGCAAACGAACCAAAGTTTCAAAGAAATATTTTTCAACAATTGCGTAAACCGCTTTATCCCCGATTTTAAGTTGACTGGTTTTGTTGAATAAAGGAATAATTTCCTTTTCCTGTTCAGTGGTAATCCATTTCAGTACCAAATTGACATTGTTGGTTTCAAGTGCTTTGACTGCGTCCCTGATTACCGGACCATCGTATGAATCGCAATGCGCGAACGCGGATGTTCCTGTGAATACAGTTAGCACGAATAATAAGAAAACGGCACCTGCTGCTTTGAACGATTTTTTTACTCCCAAGGTTCTTTGTGCTCTTCCTTTTTCTGCGTTTTTCATTTTTGCTGATTTTTAATTGATGAATAAAATTTATTTCTGAAGCAAAAATACAGGTAGCAAAACACCTGTGCGACCTACTTTCTAAAGTGGCACTCATTTATAATCCGTCGGGAGGTCCCGGTTTATAAAACGATACTTGAAAAGTAAAAGGAACTACTGAATTTTAAGTGAAAGGAACTTTTTATATTCGCTCGGGGTAGATCCGGTTATATTTTTAAAAACGCGGTTAAAAGCTGACTTGGAATTGAATCCTGATTCAAAAGCAATACCCAGGATTGAAAAGTTATTGTATTGCGGATCTGACATTTTAGATTTCACATCCTCCACCCGCTGATGGTTAATAAAATCGAAGAAGTTTAATCCAATATATTCATTAATAACCTGGGATAAGTAATGCGAAGGGATATTCACCCCTTTTGCCAGTTGTGGAAGATTCAAATCCGGATCCAGGTAAGGCTTTTCTTCTTCCATGAACCTGGTCAGTTTTTCCAGATATAATCTGGCGTCCGGCTCTTTTAGCCGTGACCCTGAATATTTTTCCGGCTTCTGCACCGGAATTAATAATTCCTTTTCAGAAAATGAAAACAGCTGTTTCTGTTTTAGCCCGTAATAACCGATAAGAATGATGAAAATCGACAACGAAAGCGAAATCCCATCGGTACAAAAGGTCCACGAAAAAAGATTGAACACATGGTGAATTACAGCAACAACCATTAATAACGTCCAGACAGAACCAAATATGTACACCAACTTCCGCAGCCAGTCAAGGTTTATATGTTCGTCTCTGGAAAAATTGTTGAAAATACGGATATCCAGATTTTTAAATAACCGGGTTGAAAGAAAAAAATAGACGGGTCCTGATAAAACAACCCCTATTAAGAACAAGTGAAACAATAAGGGCGGTTCATGGTCATTTGCGACATGGCTTAAACTGATTCGCTCCGATACGAATGGAAAAAATGATACGACAAGTAAATAAAAGTTAAACAGGAAGAAAGGTATAAAATGGAGTAGATTTTTGACTGTGAATTGATCTGAGTTTATTGCCAGTAAAGAAATATAGAAATACAGAAAAGGGCCGTGCAATAAAAGCAGGGATATAAAACCGGCCGAAAGAAGTGGAAATTGTGTGAACAATTCATTGGAAAAAAGACCATACACACCTGTATATATGCCCAAAAAAATTAGCCAGAAAATCAGTATTTTATCATGTAAGGCTTTCGGTTTTTTCTGAAAAAGCAAAACAGAGAAAAAGATGGCATCGAAAGCTGCAATTAAAAAAATATATTTCATAATCCGAGGGAGAAATTTTTATCACCATATCAGATGCTATTCCCAAGCTAAAAAACCGCCTCTATTCCGGGAGAACCCATTAACTATTCTTCACCATTCCAAAGTTACTCTAATTCCTGATTTCTCTCATAGTTTTAGCTGCATTTACCATCTTTAATTGCTTCTTTTGTTTCCCTCTGAACGGTATAATGACAGGTTGTATCATACCATTTGATCATTTCCATGACCGTAATATCAGTTACCCCGTGCCGATAACCTCTTGCCATCGCAAAATTAAACGATCATTTCTTACCTCTAATAACCAGCATTCCAATCATTTCACAAAACTAAGAAAAAATATAAAAAGATATCAATGTCTTTTTATAAATTGTTTATATATTTGCTGACGAATTTGAATTCCATATGAGGGATTGAATTTGTTGGAAGAATCTTCAACGACACCAAACAATTAGGCTATGCTTGCAAAAACCACGGAATACGCAATACGGGCTTTAGTTTACATCTATATACAAAACATG
>CAZOYZ010000213.1:2854-8684 GCA_964584045.1 uncultured Prolixibacteraceae bacterium
AAACGAAAAACGCATGAACTATTTTAACGGATTTATATAACATATTTTAACAAAAAAGGAAATGAAATGAAAAACAACAGGATGAGAAGATTGACATTTTTGGGCGCAAGTTTAGTTTTAGTATTAAGCATATCTTGCAGCTCCCCGAACAAAGAAAAGAGCACAAATACCACGACAGAAAAAAGTGCAGTCTCAGAAACAGCGGAAAAAAACTCCAAACCCACAGAAGTAGTTGCCAGTGCCGGACAGAAATTGTATTCTGACAAAGGGTGCCTGGTTTGTCATCAATTGAATACAAAACTGGTTGGCCCGGCTGTAAAAGACATTGCAGCCGCTTATTCAGGAAACAAAGCAGGTTTAATCGCTTATTTGAAAGGAGAAGGCAAATCCATTGTTGAACCGTCTCAAGCGAACGTCATGCAACCTCAGATAGAGATTACGAAAGCACTGCCGGCAGAACAATTAGATGCAATTGTTGACTATATTCTTTCAATTAAATAATCGTGAAAAATATTCCGAATATTTTAGTTACTGTCCTGCTTTTGGTTGGATGTTCTAATGCCGGCAGGAAGCTGCCAATCATTGGCCACCCAACCATAACAGGCAATGATACTACGTATTCTGCGATTAAACCGTTCACGTTCCTAAGTCAGGACAGTACTGTGGTTACCGGGAAAACCTTCGACAATAAAATATACATTGCCGATTTTATTTTTCTTTCCTGCACGTCCATATGCCCTGTCATGACCAGTGAAATGAGAAAAATATATGAAACATTTAAAACAAATCCGGATATCTATTTCCTTTCACACACTATTGACCCTGAGAATGACACGATACCAAGGTTAAAGGCATATGCCGAAAATATCGGAGTGGATAGTCATAAATGGTTTTTTGTAACCGGAGAAAAGGATAGTATTTATTCGATGGCAGAAAACAGTTACTTTGCAACGGCCTACCCTGACAAATCCTCGCCGGGCAATTATATTCACAGTGGCGGACTTTTGCTTGTTGACACGAACAAACATATTCGTGGTGTGTATGACGGAACAAATCCAAAGGAGACAGAACGTTTGATTGCTGACCTGAAAGTCCTTTTAAATGAACAATTTCCGAAGTGACTAATACATTTTGAAGTAAATCCGGGATTTGTACCTCTTCAGCTTTAACAAAAATATTCATACGATGCAAAATTCAATTTTACTTTTATTCCTGGTCCTGGCAGGTATCAGCACCCTGATTTTTACCTTCGTTTATCTTTCTTCCAAAAAGGCGGGAGAAGAGGAAAATGGGGTGTCGAATCCTTTGAAAAAGAGATTTTGGTTTATACTTATTTTGTCTGTGATCCTGGGGATTTTTGCCTCGGTCACCATTCCCCGTTCACCTTATTTTCTTTTTGCGGATGAAGTTCCTGCCCAGGTAATACATGTATCGGCCATGCAATTTGCTTTTTTAATGTCAGACAAAGCGATAGATCCAAAAAATCCTTTGGGAGAGGCTTCCGTCGAACTGCCCGTCGACAGACTGGTCGAATTCAGGGTAACCAGCCTGGATGTAAACCATGGTTTTGCAATATACGATCAATCGAACAGGCTGATTGCCCAGACACAGGCCATGCCCGGATATGTAAACCGTCTCCGCTGGAAATTTAAAGAACCTGGAAATTATACGATCCTCTGCCTTGAATATTGTGGGATGGCGCATCAGGTAATGAGAGCCTCTTTAACTGTAAAATAGAAAATCATGGAAACCATAAAACTGAGAAAAATCACTTCACTTTGGATTATCACCGTTCTTGCCTTGTTCATCGCAAACATTATACTGGGCATACTGATGCGCCTGAACCAGGGAGAACTGATTCATGAACAACCCAATGTTTTCTATGCTCACATGACAACCCACGGGCTTACCCAGGTAGGTATCTGGTTGGTCGCGGGACTGGCTGGCATAAATTATTTGATGGAGCGATATTTAAAAACCAGTTATTTGGCCAATGTTGTGGCCATGGTTCTTACCATAACTGGCATCTTCATGCTGTGGACTTCCACTTATATTGGAAATTTCCATGCAGGTTGGACATTCCTGTACCCATTGCCCCTAAAAGTGATGTGGGCAAAATGGGGCACTCCCCTGTTCCTTGGCTCTATTTTAGTAATGGGCCTGGGTTGGTTGATCTGGTCTGTGAGTTTAATGACCCAAATTTTGAAAAATTATCCTCTAACCAAAGCATTGGCCTGGCAGCATTTCAAGAAGAATCCCACGGTTCAGACTCCGCCCTTTATTCTTATCTCGATGATTACCCTCATTGGAATTATAACCTGCCTTTTGGGGGCTGTGCTACTGCTTGGAATGTACGCCGCTGAATATTTTTCGAATGGCACATTTGTAAACGATGCTCTCCTGATGAAAAACATCACTTACTTTTTTGGTCACACGATTGCCAATGAGGTACTTTATTTAGGATTGGCCATTATTTATGAATTATTTGCCGAAGTGAGCGGAAGGCCAAAATGGAAAACTACCTGGTATGTAGCCCTGGCCTGGAACTGTACGCTGGTATTTATCCTTACCGCTTTTTTCCATCACATGTACATGGACTTTGTACAGCCACTGGGATTTCAAATGATTGGACAAATTGCTTCCTATATGGCCAGCTTGCCTGCTGCCGGTGTGACCGTATTCAGCGTGATGGTAGCCGTTTATCGGACACCTGTTAAGTGGTCGCTCACCAATCTGTTATTTTTCATCGGTGTTGCCGGATGGGTGATCGGTGGGCTGGGGGCAGTGATCGATGTCACGATCTCCAATAATTTTATCCTTCATAATACGCTTTGGGTACCGGCGCATTTTCATACCTATAATGTACTGGGTAATGTCCTGTTCAGCCTGGCTTTCTTCCATTGGTTCTCGATTCAATTCAACGGGCAAAATAACATTGAAAAATTTAAGAAAATAAAACTAGCCCTGCTCCTGATCGGTGGAATCGGATTTTTGATGGCCTTTTACATAGGCGGGGCTGAATCAATACCACGAAGGTACAGTAATTATCCTGCTGAATTCCCGTTGGCAGCACCACTGGCAATTGGTGCGGCCCTGTTTGCCAGCCTATATTTAGCGGCAATTATTATCTTTTTCTTTCAGATCACTAAACGATGTATAAACATCTTATTTTCATCATCATCGCATTAAGTTTTTTCTCTCGTCAATTGGTAACCGGACAAAGTGTCACCGATGGATATGAAGAGGAAAACAACATCTACGAAAAAGTTTACGATGCAAAACTAAACTTCAACAAGGATGAAGCTCAAAATATGTCTCAGCAATATGCCCGGCAACCTGTGCTTCTGGCGCTGATTTTTACGCGATGTTCGGGCATTTGCAACCCTTTTCTTTTACAATTAAAAGAAAATCTGCAATTTAAAACAGACACTGAAAACTATAAAGTGTTGGTAGTTAGTTTTGATCCAAGAGACACTCATGAGGATATGATGCAACTCGCGCAATGGCTTAACCTTGAAAACCATAAACAATGGCTTTTTGCTACTACCGGCGACATTGAAAAACTGAATCTTTCGGTTGGATTCCACCCTACGTGGGACAGTATCCGGAGCCAGTATGATCATGATGCCCTTCTGGTAGGGATTAATAAAGAAGGGTATATCACGAAAAAACTAATAGGACTGAGAAACCAACATGACCTTAGTCTGCTGATCAGCAGTGTCAATGATGTTTTTTCTCCATCTTACCGTTTGCCGGGGAAGAATCAGTTGCTTTCATGTTTTAATTATAATCCCCAAACCGGTAAAAACACACCCGGGTTAGGATTGCTGATTCTGACACTTCCGGCAGTGATCACGTTATTATTGTTGTTAGGGATAAGCTATGCGGTAAAACAAAAACGGATATAAAAAAATTCATTTCGGCGTGGGGGGTAACGTAAAGACAGTTGTCTGTTAGTACGAAACGCGGAAAAAATGAATGAACACCCTTCCACAGAAAAATTAACAGCTTACCTCAACGGAACCTTATCCATTGAAGAATCCAATGCGATAAAAGCATGGTTTAACCAAACGGATGAAGGAAGAAAAGAGCTGGAACACCTGGAGATTATCTGGGGTTTGGCTGACCGGTTGAGCCAAATGGAGAAAATAGACAAACACCATGCAAAACGAAAGATAGACGACAGGACAGAGTCGCTGAGAAAATCCGGAAAGATCTTCATCCAAAACTTTCAAAAAGCGGCAGCAATACTCATCTTACCGATCCTTTTATTTTCAGCGTACCTGTATTTCGGGAAAGCCGGCGAAGGAACAACAGAACAGGAATTTTTTGCAGCATACGGCACCCGCACGACACTGGTACTCCCCGACGGCTCCAAAGTGTGGCTCAATTCCGGGAGTAAGCTCAGGTACGGGAAAGGATTCAATCACAACGACAGGAAAGTTTTTTTAACGGGTGAGGCATTCTTTGACGTCACCGCCAACAAATCCAAACCATTTGATGTCGTGACAGGCGCATTTACGGTAAGGGCTTTGGGCACGAAGTTCAACGTATTCTCATACGAAAAGAATGAATTCGAAACTTCCCTGGAAGAAGGCGCCACGCAGATCTTTCAATCGGGAACCAAAGATCATGATGAGCTCTTGCTGAAAATGAAACCCGGACAACGGGTCGTATTCGATGAAAGGCAGGCGAAACTGATCCTCTCAGAAACCGATGTGAGCCAGTTTTCCACCTGGCGGGAAGGAAAGCTAACCTTCAGAAATGCGCCGATGAATGAGGTGATCATGAAGCTGGAGAGATGGTTTAATGTCGATGTGGAACTAAAGGATCCTGAGTTGCTGCAATATCGCTATACGGCCGTCTTTGAGCATGAAACGATCCGGCAGGCCCTGGAAATGCTGCGCTTCTCCTCCCCTATCGACTATCGGATCATTCCGGGAGAAAAACAACCCGACGACGCCCGTTCAAGAAGTAAGATTGAAATCAAAATACAGCACTAATCTGAAAATCAAATCCAATAACTTGTATAGCCTATGAAGTATCGCTAAGAAAATTCAAAAAGCAGGAAAGTGTTGGGCCACGATCCTGCTTTAAATCAATTCATGTTTCCTCATCGAAAAAAAGGAAACAGATTTTATTAATTTAAACAGTTCAAATTTATGAAAAAAAAGTTAACATCCGCGGGGAGTGTAAAATCCCTTGCGTACAAACAATTATTTTTAGTTATGAAGATAACAGTCTTTCTCATCGTTTTTTCTGTTGCTTCAGTCATCGCGAACAGCGGTCATTCTCAGGAAACAAAGCTTTCAGTTCAACTGAAGGATGCGTCACTTGGGAAAATTCTCAATTATATTGAGGACAACTCCCATTACTATTTCATGTTCAACAACGAGTTGATCGATCTTTCCCGAAAGGTGGACATCGATGTGCAAAACAAAACGATCGATGAAATCCTGACGATCTTATTTGAAAGATCCGGCATCAATTACAAAATTTTTAACCGTCAGGTTGTCCTGTCCCCGCAATCTCAGGCGAATGCTGGGTTCTCCTTCCAGCAGCAAACCTTTAAAGTTTCCGGCAAGGTGACCGACTCCTCCGGTGAGCCGTTACCCGGTGTTTCGATAGTTTTGAAGGGAACAACCACCGGAGTTATCACCGATGCGCAGGGAAGCTATTCTCTTCCCAATATTCCGTCCGATGCCACGCTGGTATTTTCGTTTGTGGGGATGAAATCCCAGGAGATCGCTGTAGCCGGCAAAACCAGCATAAACATTCAGATGCAGGAAGAAACCGTTGGCATTGAAGAAGTGGTGGCAATAGGTTATGG